>NZ_JBQGAN010000005.1:0-253434 GCF_056542865.1 Ruegeria sp. AA6 | reverse complement strand
CGCCCGCCAGCGCCTGAAACCATCGTCCCGATGGATCACACGCCGATGATGCACTAACAATCAATTTGGACCAGTCAGATGAGGCTGCTCACCGCCATTGCCCGCAGAGCCACCGACTGACACCGATGCCGCTCCAAATGCGCCCACGGCCACGGAAACAGCGCCACCTCCATTGCCGCCGCCGCCGCCGACTGATTGCGCGAACACACCTGTCGACCGATCGCCTGATGTCTGAATTGCCGACGGTTGACTGCCTTCGGTATTTGACAGCGTGACGTTGACATCGCCACCTTTGCCGCCGGCACCGCCATCGCCACCGATGGCCACGCCGACAAATGCGCCAACCGAGCCGGACGAGCCACCGTTGCCGCCACCACCGCCGATGGACTGGGCCAGAATGCCCATCGCATCGTCTCCGCTTGTGGTGATGATACCGTCGTTCACGATGGTGACGGTCGCACCCGCGCCGCCGCCGCTGCCGTTGCCTCCAACCGACACCATACCACCGGACGAGCCGCCATCGCCGCCACCGCCGCCGATGGATTGCGCGATGATGCCCCGTGCACCGTCACCGACGGTCACGATTTGCCCATAATTTCTAACGCTTACGGCATCACCCGTACCACCTCTTGATCCGGTCCCACCGATAGCAACCAGCCCATAAGAGTTCGCTCCGGTCCCGCCACTGCCGCCAATCGACTGCGCCATGACACCATCAGCACCTGTGCCCGCAGTCAGAATACTGCCGCTGCCCTGTACTGTGACGCTGACCTCATCACCGCTGCCGCCGTTTGATCCGACACCACCCAACGACAACGAAACCAGACCACCCGCAGTGCCGCCGGAACCGCCGCCCCCGCCAATCGACTGGGCTACAATCCCACGCGAAAATTCTCCCTGTGTCTCGATCGCCCCTGCATGAGACACTGAAACAACACCACCATTGCCCCCGTTATCCGCGCCGCCGATCAAGGACACCAACAGGTTGCCGCTGGTGCCCGCAGAGCCGCCCGAGCCGCCGATGGACTGGGCGTAAATGCCGTTGGCGTAGTCGCCGGTTGTCAGAATGCTTCCGGTCGATGCCGTATTGACGGTCACCGTACCACCGCTGCCGCCATAGCCGCCGTCGCCGGAAGACCCAACCAGCCCCCACTGCGACCCGCCGTTGCCGCCGTTGTTGGAAACGCTCAGCGCATAGATACCGTCCGCTGAATCTCCGGACGTAGAAATCGTACCCTGCTGGGTAACGGTTACATTGCCGCCGTCGGCCGAGTGTCCTCCGGTGCCGCCCCCCGGGGCTGCAAAACCGCTGCCGCCGTCTCCTGCTTGACCGCTGCGGCTGAAGGCGAAAATACCCTCGTTGTTGCTGCCGGAAGTCTGGATCGTACTGCTGCTGGACTGCGTTGCGTTGACCGTCCCACCTTTGCCGCCATCACCACCATCGCGCCCATCCCAGAAGCTCAGATACGAGTCGCCGCCATCCCCGCCGTCCCCTCCGACGCTGCCGACCTGCCAACCAATGTTGCTGGTGGCATTCACGTCGCTGCTCAGCGATTTTGTCTGCGTTGGGCCAGTCGCGCCATTGCCGCCAGAGCTTGGCGGCACGACGAGGGCACCATCCCGACCGTTGCTGCCGTTCTGACCATAGACAACCTGATTCACCCCATTTGGCCCGGTAACGTCTTCGGGTGGCGTCACGGCCCCTGGCGTGCCCGAGCTGTTAAAGCTGCTGTTGTACTGCGACAGGGTCAGTTGCGTGGATAAGCTGGCAGTTCCACTCGCGCTTGAGTTGCTGATTTCAGCCGTTGTTCCGGTGATGGAAACGATCTCAAACGCAAGCGGCGGATTGTCAGAATTGTAGATTATATCGTTTGCATCTTTGACCAGAAAAACGTAACCATCTGCGGTTTCAACAAAGGCCGTTGTCCCGGCTGTAGGCGTCGAGGCCGGATCTACGATCAACGCGCTGACGGTTGTGTCCAGACCCGTCACCGGATTGGTCACGGTGTCTCCGACCTTCGAATCTGCTGTCGGGGATGCGAATAAAGGTGTTGAAATCAAAGCGCAAAATGAGACTGCCAGTAGTAGGCTTGATTTCTTCTTCACCATTTCACCCCGCAAACGACTTAGTCACACCATCCGGGGCAAGCCACGCTCGCGCAGAACGACAACTTACAATGCAGACGCACCCCATCACACTTCCAAGAAAGATAAACAGAACATTAAGAATTTGCCTCGAATAAAGGTCACTCTTTAAGAGTTCCTCGCCGGTCATTGCGCAAATGCAACATGTTGCGTGAACCTTTTCAATAAAGCGGAGATTTTAAACCCTAGGCTGAAATGACGAACCATGCGGCAGCACCAATTTCCGCACATCCACGCGTGCCCTATTCGATAACGCTCAGCGTAAATTATGTCGCTTGCGGGCCAGTCTGTCGCAAAACCGATAGCCGCGGCGCGATCAAGTCCACAGAATTCCCTAATGAAAAAGACCTGCATTCCGAATCCGATGGAACGCCGCGCGACCGGTTGTGACCTGGTGCCGTCTATCTGATACCGGGGCTTTTGCCCGATTGCTGACGCTGCAACCACGGTTATTTCGGAAGATTTCATGACAACACAAACGTTGCGCCTTGCCATCGATATCGGCGGCACCTTCACAGATACAGTTCTGGTTTCCGGTGACGAGACGATCCTGGCCTCGACCAAAACCCTGACCACACATCAAAACCCGGCCGAAGGCGCGATGGAGGGCGCGCAGCGTGTCATGCAGCACTCCGGTCGGAGTTTAACCGAGGTCACAGGGTTTATTCACGGCACGACACTGGCGACAAACGCACTGATCGAACGGCGTGGCGCAGTGGTGGCGAGCATCTGTACCGAAGGGTTCCGCGATATTCTGGATATCGGGTACGAGCGGCGGTACTCCCAATACGATATTAACCTTGAAAAACCCGATCTGCTGGTCCCGCGCGAACGATCCTTTGTTATCCGCGAACGTATGTCTGCCGAAGGTGAGGTTCTGATCCCTCTGGACGAGACACAGATTGATGCCTTGTTGTCCGAAATTGACGCCAGCAACGCCGAGGCAGTCGCTATCTGCCTGATGCATGCCTATGCCAACCCAGCGCATGAGCAGCGTCTGCGCGCCATCCTGCACGCGCGTCGCCCCGATTTGACGGTCTCGCTCTCGTCTGATGTCAGCCCCGAAGCGCGTGAGTTTGATAGGCTCTGCTCCACTGTAGCCAACGCCTATATTCAGCCTCTGATGGGCAGTTATTTGACCCGGTTTGTCGATCAATTCGCCGCCGAGGGCATCACCTGCCCAATCCTCATGATGACCGCAGGGGGCGGCATGTGCACCGTGGAAACCGCAGCACGATTCCCGATCCGTCTGGTTGAATCCGGTCCCGCGGGCGGGGCCATTTTAGCAGCCCGCATAGCCGCGCAGGCAGGTTTGGATGAGGTCCTTTCATTTGACGTGGGCGGCACGACGGCCAAGCTTTGCCTGATCGACAAAGCCCGCCCGCAAACTTCGCGCGCTTTCGAAATCGCACGCGCAGCTCGGTTCATAAAAGGCTCTGGCATGCCGGTACGCATCCCGGTGATCGAGATGATCGAGATTGGTGCCGGCGGCGGGTCGATTGCCGGTGTGGATCGTCTGGGCCGCCTGACTGTCGGCCCAAAATCCGCCGGGTCCGAACCGGGCCCCGTGGCATTCATGCGCGGCGGTACTGATCCTACAGTGACCGACAGTGACATCACTCTCGGCTACATCGTGCCGGATACTTTCGCCGAAGGGCATATCAAGCTGGATCCCGAAGGCTCCAAGGCCGCACTGATCAGAGAGATCGGTGAGCGGCTAAACCTTGATGCAATCGCCTCAGCCGACGGCGTCAGCCGCATCGTGGACGAAAGCATGGCCAGTGCCGGACGGATGCACGCGGTGGAAAGCGGCAAGGACCTTGGCCCGCGCACGATGATCGCCTTTGGCGGGAACGGTCCGTTGCATGCCAGCCGTGTGGCACGTTCCGCCGGTGTTTCGCGCATCGTAATCCCACCCAATCCGGGCGTTGGATCTGCGGTTGGCTTCCTGTTCGCACCGGTCTCGTTTGAAATCGTTCGCTCGCGCTATTCGCTGCTGGACAGCATGGATATGGACGGGATCAACGGCCTGTTTGACGCGATGATTGCCGAAGCGAAAGAGGTTGTGGCCCAAGGCGCGGGCGACGCCCGAACGGAGACCCTGCGCACCGCCTTCATGCGCTATAGCGGGCAAGGGCATGAAATCGAGATCAACCTGCCGGATCGCGCGCTGACGTCTGAGGACATTGCCCCTCTCACAGCCGCATTCGAAGACGAATACCGCAAGCAATTCTCACGCCCGGTGCCGGGGATGGAGATCGAGATATTGAATTGGGCCGTCAGGGTCGCAACCCCCGACCGCGCCGCGCCGCAGGTGCCAGAGACGCCAGAATGCGAACTGTTCAATGTTACCGAAACGCGCCCCATCACCTGCGATGTGGACGGCACCGCGAAGGACGCCGCCTTTGTCGCCCGCGCCGATTTGAAACCCGGAGATTACGTGCTTGGGCCGGCACTGATCCATGAGCCGCAGACCACCACACTCGTATCCGCCGACTTCTCGGCTCACATGGATGCCATTGGCAACCTTGTCCTGACGCAAACCCAAAAAGGAGGCGCATGATGACCGCTGATATCTCACCTGCCCGCCTGCAAGTGATGTGGAACCGTCTGTTGGCGGTGGTCGAGGAACAAGGCCAAACCCTGATCCGCGCCGCTTTCTCGCCCATCGTGCGCGAATGTGGCGACATTTCAGCCGGGATTTTTGACGTGAATGGCCGGATGCTGGCCCAGGCCGTGACCGGCACACCCGGCCATATCAACACCATGGCCGAGGCCGTTTTACACTTGCGCGGGCGCTTTTCGCTGCAGGATATGAAGCCCGGCGACATTTTCATGACCAATGATCCTTGGCTCGCCTCGGGTCATCTGAATGACTTCCTGCTGATGATGCCCGCCTTTAAGGACGGCAAAGTGGTGGGCTTTACCTCCTGCACATCGCATTTGGTGGATCTGGGCGGCCTGGGCATGGGGCCTGAAGGGTCCGACATCTATGACGAGGGCCTGTTGATCCCGCCCTGCAAACTGGTTGAAGAGGGCACGCCCAACGCGCTGCTGATGGACATTATTCGCGCCAACTCACGCGAACCGATTGCCAACGAGGGCGACATCTATGCCCTGATCGCCTGTTGCGAGGCTGGGGTAAAGCGTCTGGTCGCAATGATGGACGAGTTCGGGATCGACGATCTGGGCGGGCTGGGCTCATACATCATCGACACGTCCCGCAAGGGAGCGTTGGAAGCCATCGCCGAGGTGCCAGAGGGCGTCTATAAGAACGTACTGCGCATGGATGGATACGAGAATGAGTTGGAGCTGCACGCCACGCTGACCGTCTCAAAGGACGGGATGCATGTGGACTTCACCGGTACATCGGGCTGCTCGAAAAAGGGCATCAACGTGCCGTTGAACTATGCCACGGCTTATACGGTCTTTGCCCTGCGTTGCATCGTCGGGCCAGATATTCCCAACAATGCAGGCTCGCTGGAACCGTTCACGGTGGATGGACCTAGGGGCTGTATCCTGAATGCACAGCGCCCGGTGCCGGTTGCGATGCGCCATACCCTTGGCCAGGTAACCCCCGATCTGGTGCTGGGCTGTCTGCATCAGGCGTTGCCGGATCAGGTCCCGGCCGAGGGGGCGTCGTGCATGTTCGACCTGCCTATGCGACACGCGCCGGAAGTCGCGGCGAATGGTGGGCGCGAGTTCGCCATCGAGCCCGTACACAACGGAGGCACCGGCGCGCGACCCCATGCGGATGGCTTGTCGGCCACAGCCTACCCGTCGGGTGTGTTTGGCTCTCAAGTTGAAATCACTGAAAGTGTGGCCCCCGTCATCATGTGGCGGCGTGAGTTGTTGCCGGATTCCGGCGGGGCGGGGCAATATCGCGGTGGTCTGGGACAGCGTATTGAAATGACCTCATCCAACAACGCGCCCTTCATCGTATTCCTGTCGGTCGAGCGGCTGAAGTTTCCGGCGCTTGGCCGAATGGGCGGTCAACCCGGCGCACCGGGACGTATCCGTTTCCGCGATGGAGACAGCGACACACCCGGCAAAGGCGAGCTGCGCGTGGAAGGTGACGATTACCTGATTTTCGACACGCCCGGCGGTGGCGGTTTCGGAGATCCGACCAAGCGAGACCCGGATGCATTGGCTCTGGACGTCAAACGCGGGTTGGTGACTGAACAGGGCGCCAAAGCCTACGGGGCTACGTCATGATCCGCGCGGTTGAACACGTTCGGCAAATGGGAGCCTATGCTTTGGCTGATCTGGGCGGGCCGGAAACAGTTTCCCTGGCGCAAAACGAAAGCGCCTTTCCGGCAAGCCCTGCGGCCATCGCGGCGGGACAGGCAGCACTGGACCAGATGCCACTCTACCCCGATCCCGACTGGCCCGAGCTGCGCGCAGCAATTGGCGAGACTTATCGCGTAGCGACCGAAAAAATCTTGTGCGGTGCCGGGTCGATGGAATTGATTGGCTGCCTGATCCGCGCCTTTGCCGGGCCGGGTGATCGGATACTGGGCACGGATTACGGCTATGCTTATGTAGCCTCAGCCGCAGCGCAGGTTCAGGCAGATTTCGTGAAAGCGCGCGAGATTGATCTTACCGTTTCGGTTGACGACATTTTGGCGGCAGTGACGCCCCAGACGCGGATCGTCTTTGTCTGCAATCCGGGCAACCCCACCGGTACTCTGATACAGAATGCCGAGATCATCCGACTACGCGATGCTCTGCCCAAGGATGTGCTGCTGGTGGTCGATCAGGCCTATGCCGAATTCGCTGATCAGGATCAAAACCCGTCCGAGATATTCGCGCTGGTGGATCGTGGCGATACGGTGGTTATGCGTACATTCTCCAAGGCGTACGGACTAGCGGGCGCGCGCGTGGGCTGGGGCCTGTTCCCCCCCGCAGTTGCTGGTGAAGTGCGAAAGCTTCTGAACCCAAACAATGTCTCAATCCCGTCGCAGGCTATGGCAACGGCGGCGGTTGAGGATCAGGCACATATGCACAACACGGTCGCGAAAACTGCCGCCATTCGGGATCGGTTCGCTGATGGGTGCCGGGCACTGGGGCTGACCGTTGCGCCCAGCCATACAAATTTTGTGTTGATCCGATTTGACGACGTTGAGGCGGCGCAGCACGCGGACGCTGCTTTGCGCGCAGCCGGATTGTTGATGCGAGGTATGGGTGGTTACGGTCTAGCAGACTGTCTGCGTGCAACAATCTGTGACGAGTCGGTGATGAACCGTTGTCTAACCGTTCTGAAGGAGGTGACGTCATGACTCATGAAACCCGAACGCGCGCCAAAATCGGGGTGCTGGTGCCTTTCACCAACACCAATCTCGAAGCAGACATGATGCTGATGCGCTGCCCTGACACGACCGTGCATTTCCAGCGCATGGGGGGGTATGACGTGGATGAGATTCCGGGCTCGGACCAGATGGCGGGTTTGGGGGCTTCGGATATCAGCCATGATATGAGGATGATATCGGGCGTACGACCTGATGTTGTTCTGTACGGCTGCACCTCAGCCACGTTGACTCACGGCCCATCGTTTGACGAGCGACTTTCACAAGACATCAAGGCGGGTTCCGGTGCCCGATCCTTTACTGCTGCTGGTGCGCTGGTGGATGCTATCAACGCGCTCGGCGTTTCCAAGATTGGGTTTTCCTCACCCTATCTGGGCGAAATCAACACACAGGCAATGGATTTTCTGGCGCAAAATCAGATCACCACAGTTAAATGCGCCGATATTGGGCGCGAGCTTGGAAACTACGGGCAGGGCGAGCTGACCCCGGGCGAGGTTTTTGACCTCGCCTGTCAAGCCGATCACCCACAGGCCGAGGCCATCGTGCTCAGCTGCACGGACATGCGTGCGGTCGAGGTCGTTGACCGAATTGAGGCCACATTGAACAAACCCGTCGTGACATCAAATCAGGCAATGATGTTTGCGACAATGCGGGCTCTCGGTTTGCCACGTCACGATAATGTTCCGGGACGGCTGTTTGATTTGCTTTGAGCATGGCAGAAACCAGTGCCCTTTTTCTAGTCTGGCGCGTCGTAAATCAATGCCCCGAGGTCCGAGAACCGTGAGCTTGGATCTGTCAGCCCAAGCGTTGCATCGCGAATGGCAACTGCTCGGGCCTGACCCAACGAAGGCGCCGCGAATTCCATGAATTTTTCCACGACTTCGGATTGTTCCATCGGCGCCTCGGGGCCGCCACGTGCGTGGACATCGCCGGAATCCAGCGCCCTTCCGTCTTTCAACACGATGCTGACATCGGCGACCCGGCATTCGGGAAAGCGATCCGAATGGCGCGCGACTTCTGAAACCGAAATGCGGTCGACAATCGAAGCTACAAACGGATCGGTTAGACCTGCGCCGGAAATATGTTCAACCCCGATACGCCCATATGCAACCATCGTCGCTACCGCGAAAGGCAGCGAATACTGAGCTTTCGAAGTGTTGTCCGGCATGCCCTGAAACAAACAGGCGCTTTCGCGGAAGGTGTTGACCTGAATGGTGGCAATATCCTCATGCGTCAGGTCATGGTCGCGCATAAGCGCCCGCGTGGCGTCAATCGCGGCATGAGCCCAGCGACAGATCGGATAAGGTTTTACGTACTGATTCTCCATCTGCCAGAAGGTACCCAAGTCCTGCCAATAAGGCGCAACGTCATCGGCCTCTATGGTGATTGCAGGGGCCCCGGTAAAACCCTTTTCGGCCAGCACCGCCGCTGAGATACCCACCAACGCCCCCCAGCCCGAGCCATCGTGCAGCATGGTGGGGTTGGCGATCTCGCGCATCATCTGGCTGCGCGGGCCGTGATATTCGGCGATCCCCATGGCCTGCCGCATCCGTTCCGCATCCAGACCGCGCAGCCGCGCAGCCACTGCCACGACACCCAAAGTATTCCACGCGCCCGAGGTGTGATAATCGCTGACCGTGTTATGCAGGGAAATCCCGGCGCGCCCTGCGATCTCATAGCCTATGGTCACCGCAGCCAACGCCTCTGGCCCTGAAAAATCATCCACCGTTTCAGCAACCGCCGCCAAAGCCGGAACTACGGCCACACCGATATGGCCTTTGGTTGGGTTATATCCGTCGTGGCCATCCAGATTGTCGGTTTGAGTGGCGGCGGCATAGGCAGCACCCGCGACACTGACCCGACGGCCATCAAACAGCATCCTTGCGCTGAAATCCGGCGTGCCAGCGCCATACAGCGCCATCGCAGCATCACGCGCGATGCGACCTGCCCCCATCGGCCCCGCGCCGATGGTAATACCCAACGTATCCAGCAGCATTAACGCGGCCGCCGCCCGCGTGCGCTCGGGAAAATCCTGTGCGCTGCGGTCAAGTGCAAACTCGGCAACGGTTTGAAAAGTGTCTGTCACGGTTTCCTGCGTTTGATCGTCACGGTCTCGGAAAGCGTATGAGAGATCGTCCATTGCCACACGAAAACATTCCTGGGGCTATGACCCTAGTTTATTTGCAGCATTCGTCGCGCTGCTATTAGCTTATGACAAGGGGCACGTGTCGCGTCTGGACAAGACACCGGTACAATCGCCCATAGTTTTGCTGTGCGCTTTGCTGGAAAAGTACCTTCATGATGAACCTGCCCCACCTAACTTTTCTACGTTCTTTCGAAGCCGCCGCCCGCCATCTGAGCTTTACCAGCGCAGCCGAAGAATTGAACTGCACCCAATCGGCCGTCAGCAACCACGTGCGCTCACTAGAAGAGTTCTTACAAAGGCCGCTCTTTGTCCGTCATGCGCGTTCACTGTCCCTTACCAATGTGGGCGCAGCCTATCTGCCATCGGTTCGGCACGCTTTGCAGGAAATTGACGTGGCAACTCAGTCCGTCATTCAACGCTCACACAGCCGCAAAGTTGTTGTTTCTTGCCCTGTCAGTCTAGCTGAAAACTGGTTACCTGACATCATTCGTGGTTTTAACGCCGTGAATCCGGACATTAACCTGACTGTACACGGCACACTTTGGAGCGATGTTGAAACGAATGTCTCGGACATTTCGATCACGAATGACCATATTGACGATGTTACCGCGGATGCTGAGCGAATGTGGCCGGAAAAACTTTCGTTGGTTTGCGCCCCTGGCTTCCAGGTCGACGGGGCACCTCTGACCGAACCGACACAATTGCAGGATGCCCCACTGATCCATATTCTTGGCCGCCCCGCCTATTGGGAGCGTGTGGCCCAGCATTTTGGGTTGACCGATTTGCATCAGAATGACGGTTTGCGGACCAACGCCTCAAATCTTGCGATGGAGATGGCCGCAAAATCTCTGGGATGCGTTGCCTTGCCGCGGTCGCTTGCAAAGTCTTATGTGGAACGAGGGTTTCTGTACGAACCTTTCACATTCGATTTGGACAGCCCCTGGGCCTATTTCGTGCGACTCAAGGAGAAGAACGTATCCCAGTCGGTTAAGCTGTTTCAGGACTGGCTGTTGCAGGCTGCAGCCGAGATGGAGACCTAACCGACTTGTTTTGAGGTGGGGCCGTTCAGGCGGCCCCTTCCATTGCTGGTTTGACATCTCGCAGGCGGTAACCTTTGGGGTCAAACGGAGCTTCGGCAAGAACGGTGGCTTTGTGCGGCTTGCCCAGGATGAAAACGTCGACCGTATCGCCGGGCTTGGCCACACTCGGGTTCAGATAACCCAAAGCCAGCGATTTTCCGACCGAGTACCCATAAGCACCCGACGTCACGCGACCCGCAGATGTTCCGTCGGTGGCAAAGATCGGTTCGCCTCCGGTTGCGTCGGCCTCTTCGGTCACTTCGACCTCGAAGATCGAGAGCACCTCGCGCGGCGCTTTATCCTTGATCGCCAGATAGGCATCCTTGTGTAGGAAATCCTTGTCCAGCTTGATCAGACCCGCCAGTCCGACCTCTTGCGGGTAGTATTCCTGACTGTATTCGCGACCCCAGGAACCATAACCTTTTTCAATGCGCAACGATCCGAGACCGCGACTACCGACCGGGCCACCGTTCAGCTCTTTCGCCGCGTCCAGAAGCGAGGTGTAGAGCCGGGTCTGATCGGCCTCGGCGCAGTGCAACTCCCACCCCAGATCACCGGTAAAGCTGACGCGAATGGCCAGGCAAGTGACACCGGCGACCTCGACCGTGGCCGAGCGCATAAAGCGGAACGCATCGTTCGACAGATCCGCGTTGGTCAGGCGCTGCAACAGATCGCGCGACTTTGGCCCCGCGACGTTGAAGCCCGCGATGCGGTCGGTTGCCACCTCAAGCGTCGTGCCCTCGGGCATCGGGACCATGTTGAAGAACCGCTGATGATAACGTTCGGCCATGCCCGATCCGATCATCATGTATTCGTCTTCGGCGACCTTGGTGATGGTGAAGTCCCCAGCCACACCGCCCCTGACCGAAATCAACGGTGTCAGGCACGAGCGCCCCACTTCGGTTGGCACTCGGTTCGCGACCAGCTTGTCCAGCCAATCATACGCACCCGGTCCTTTGATCACGTAGTTGGCAAAGTTCGAGATGTCGATGACGCCGACATGTTCGCGCAGCATCTTGACCTCGCGCCCCACCGGTTCGAACCAGTTCTGACGGGTAAAGCCGTTGGTTTCCTGCGTGCCGGGCTGATCAGCAAACCACAGAGGATGTTCCCAGCCGCAGTTCAGGCCGAACACACAGCCCATGTCCTTCTGCATTTCATAGGCCGGGCGCACGCGGGCCGGACGGCCAGCGCTGCGTTCTTCGTTCGGGAAATGGATGGCGAAACGATGGGTGTAGGCATCTTCGACTCGCGCCTTGGTGAACGCTTTGTCGGCCCAGTCGCCAAACCGCGCCAAATCCCAGGCGAACATGTCGTATTGCGGCTCACCCTCGACCATCCATTGCGCCGCCAGCAAGCCAAGACCGCCTGATTGCGAAAAGCCCGGAATGATGCCTGTGCAGCAGAAATAATTCTTCAGCTCCGGCACCGGCCCCCAGATCGCGTTGCTGTCCGGCGACCAGATCATCGGGCCGTTGATCACCCGTTTGACCCCGGCGGTTGCGGCAACCGGAACGCGTTCGGTGGCGCGGATCACGTTTTCCATGATCCGGTCCAGATCGTCGGGGAACAAGTCATGGGCAAAGTCCAGCGGTGTACCGTTTTCGGCCCAGAACTTCATGTCTTTCTCATAGGCCCCGATCAGCAGACCGTTGCCTTCCTGCCGGAAGTAATACTCACCATCCCGATCGGCGATCGAAGGCAGACGACGGCCCAGATTGGCCACTTCGTCGATGCTTTCGGTCACGAAATACTGGTGCTCTGTCGGTTGCAGCGGCAGTTCGATCCCCGCCAGCGCCGCGACCTCACGCCCCCAGAGGCCGCCCGCATTAACTACCCATTGCGTATGAATATCGCCTTTTTCTGTTCTAACAATCCACGAGCCATCCGGCTGCTGTTCGGTTCCTATTACAGGACAAAACCGTTCAATCGTGGCACCCATTGCGCGCGCACCGGCGGCATAGGCCATGGTCACACCGGACGGGTCAACGTTACCGCCGTCTGGTTCATACATGATGCAGCGGATATCATCGAACTGGGCCAGCGGATGCAGCTCTTTTGCCTGCTCCCGGCTGATCTCATAAAAGTTCAGCCCGTAGAACCGCGCCTTGGCTTCCTGCAGTCGCAGTTGGTGCTCGCGGTCCTCGGTTTGAGCCAGATACAGTGAGCCGGGCTGGAACACGCCGCAGCCCTGCCCGGTTTCCTTCTCAAGCTCTTTATACAGGTTCATCGTATAGTGCTGGACCCGCGACACGTTGTTGTTGTCGTGCAACCCGTGGATGTTCGCCGCCGCGTGCCACGTAGACCCTGAGGTCAGCTCATCGCGTTCCAGCAGTACCACATCCGTCCAGCCCAGTTTGGCCAGGTGATACAGGATTGAACAGCCAACTAGACCGCCTCCGATTACAACTGCTTGTGCATGAGTTTTCATTGGTTTTCTTCCCTGTAAAGGCCGCTGGCCTAGGTGTTATTCATAGTGCCGCGCCGAGCGCGCCTTTGCCTGGAAACACAAGTGTCGATGCCTGATTCACAAACCATCCACGCAAAGAGATCATTCCAAATGGATATAAGGGGCGGCCCTGTAAAACTCTCACAAAAAAAACGGGGTCATTGCCCCTGCGCGTGTTGAGCGAACGAACCGCGCGGCTAAGCGCACTTGCTACGCAGCCGCCTCCTGCAAAGTCGGGCACGCACAAGAGCGCCCGGCTTTCATGAGATACCGTCAGACCCTAGCCTTTTCGAATTCGGACCAAGCGGTTTCAAATTCTTCAAACCCAAATCCGGCCTTCCTAGCAGCATCGAGAACAATGCGTTCGGTCGACAACAGCTTTTGGATCGCGCCCTCAAGCTGGTCGACGACGTCCTCGGGCACCACAAGTGCGCCGTTACGGTCAGCGTGGATCAAGTCTCCTGGACGTACCGTCAATCCGAAGATCGAGACCGGGATGTCGATCTCGCGCACATGAACGAACCCATGGCTTGGCCCAACAGAGCCGGCGACAACCGGGAACCCTTCGGGCAAGTCACCTAAATCTCGCATAACTCCGTTTGTCAGGGCGCCGGACATGCCAAAGCCTTTGTGCACCGTTGTATTGATCTCACCCCAATAGGCACCGATGCATTCGGGGTAATCCACGTCCTCGACCACTGCGACCGATGGGTTGGGGCCTTCGGCCATGTATTTATAGTAGGCCATCCGCCGCGCCTTGATCACATCAGCAGGTTCGGTCGGAGGGTTCACAGCAGCAATTTTAGCGGTGCGGGCAAACCCAACGACGGCTGGTTCATCGGGGGCTGAACACAACATCGTGCCGCGTGTGAACCCGTTGAACCCTCGTGCACCCTGGGCCACCTCGATAGCGTTGCAAACGGTCGGCGTGTCCACTTTTCTAAGCAGCGAAATAAGGGACGGTGTCATATGTCCTCCAACCAGCGGATCAGGGCCGCCGTGGTATCCTGGGGTTGTTCTAATGTGGGCAGGTGTCCTGCACCTTCGATAATTTCTAGCGTGCTGTGGGACAGCAGATCATGCATGAGTTGGTGGCGTTCAATCGGACACAACGTATCTTCCTGCCCGCACAGAACCAAAGACTTGCCGGAATACCCGGACAGGGTTGCCTGCTGGTCGGGGCGGTCCCTCAAAGCCAGCGACTGACGCAGGAACACATCTGGACCCAAATCCAAGGCCATAGCCATGCACAAGTCCAAAATAGCACCCTGATTGGGACCATCGGCCAAGTAATTGGGCTTCATCTCATCACGCATCACCTGCCTTAGCTTGCCTTCGCCGACTGCCTCCATCTGAGGTACACGACGGGCTTTCACCTCGGGCTTTTCAGCCAACGGATTGGTATCCAGAAGGGCCAGCCGTTCAACGCGTTCTGGGGCTTGTCGCAGGACTTCCATTGCCACGATACCGCCCATCGACAGGCCCGCCAAAGCGAAGGCAGGCGGCGCGTTGTCGAGGATATCGGCGGCCATGGCTTCCACGCTGTCCTGTTGACACAGTGGAAAGGTCATGATGGGCATCCTGCCCGATAGCGCGTCAATCTGAGGGTCAAAAAGACGGGCATCGCACATCATACCTGGCAAGAAAATCAATGGTGTCATGCCGCGACTTGCCTTGCACCTTCGGACATCGTTGCCAGCTTGGCATAAGCAATCTGCGGATCAATCGCGCCGAAGCCCGCAAAGGTGCCGAACCCGCAGTCACTTCCTGCGATCACCCGGTCAGACCCGACGATGTCGGTAAAACGGCCGATCCGCTGCGCGACCAGCTCTGGGTGTTCGACAAAGTTTGTCGTGGTGTCCACCACGCCCGGCACCAGCACCTTGTCATCGGGAATGTCGGCCTTGCGGTCGCGGAACACGGTCCATTCATGCGCGTGGCGCGGGTTGGACGTTTCAAACAAGACGTACCGGGACTTGGTCGCCATCAGGGTGCTGAACACCTTGTCCATCGCAATGTCACAGCAATGCGGACCTTCGTAGTTCCCCCAACAAATATGCACCCGAACTCGGTCCTGCGGGACATTCTGAAGCGCGTGGTTCAACGCCTCGACATGCATGTCCGCGATCTTGACGAACTCATCATCAGAAAGGTCAGTAAATAGCATATGACGAGACAAGGCCAAATCGGGGCAATCCAATTGCAGATCCAAACCGGCGGCCACGATGGTTTCGTATTCGTCCTTCATCGCATCCGCCAGCGCGGCCAGATAAGCCTCACGCGTGGAGTAGAAATCATTCTGCAGGAACAGTGAAATGACGCCCGGCGACGCGGCGTTCATGAAGCCATGCTCAGCCCCATGCTGCGCCATCGCCGCCTTTAGGTTGGCAATGTCCTTCTCAAGCTCACCCTGCCCTTTCGAACGCACCTCGCCCGTGCACATTGGCCGCGCATATTGCGGCGTACCGCCATCATTGGCGAGCCGCTCGAGAAAGCTGGGGAACATCTTCAGGTCTGCCGGAGCGTTGCGGGGGCTGTCGCCGGAAAAGCCGGTATAACGATCCTTGACATATGTGGCGTAGGAAATCTTCGAGGTCTCGCCATCGCTGACGATGTCCACGCCGGCCTCAACCTGTTTGCGCACGGTTTCGGACACCGCATTGGTCATGCTCGCGTCAAAGGCGGCGGCTTCAAAAGGTTCGCCGTTTTCCCGCGCAAAAATGAAATCCACCACTTCCTGTGTGCGGGGCAGTGATCCGACATGGGTTGTCTTAACGGGCATCTGCGTCTCCTTTTATCTTTCGCGCCATGAGGACGCTGTGGCTTTCGGTGTCAGGATCCTTGGCCAGAAACCCTGTCATCCTCAGGCCATTTTCCTCTAAACAAACGGCATAGTTCGCGGGCGAAAGCGATGCGTGATAAACCAGTTCATAGCCAACGGTTCCGACCTCTTCGCCTGCACTGGGGCCCACGGTTAGCATCAGGTTTCCACCCGGCTTCAAGTGACGCGCCATGCGGGCAATACAGTCTTTTTGTTCGTCTGCGGTCAGATGGAAGAAACTGTTCCAAGCGATAATACCATCGAATTGCTGACCTAACTCGAACTCTCGCATATCCGCTTGGCGCCAATCCCCGTCCGGCCAGCGGTTCCGAGCAATTGTCAGCATCGCCTCAGAGAAATCCACGCCAGTCACGGTAAAGCCTTCAGCCTTGAACCAGCGTGCTATCGGCTCACCTGCGCCACACCCCAAATCCAGCACGTGATTCCCGGGCTTCAGGCTTGCGGTGAAGCGCGCCAGCCAGCGCGCTTCGAACAGAACCCGGGAGCGTTGTTCGTCGTAGGTCGTAGCCTGACGTTCATAAACCGCGTGCGTGTCGTTGGGGTCTGGTGTCATCCGGTCCACGTTGCTCCTGCCGGGTCGTCTGTGGCCGTGATCCGGTACAAACCCGCCTGCCCGGTCATGGACGGTTGCACACCATAGCTTTCACCCGGAAGTACCACGGCGGTATCACCTATGGAAAATGTGGTCTCGTACCCGTCGACCGAAATGCGCCAATGGCCGCTTGCAGGCATCAGAACCACCGGTTTTTCTGCCTTGACTGGCTCAATCACACTGGATCCACGTCCGAGGAAATCAACCTCGAACCCGGGTTTGTCCTTGATCAGACCGTTTTCGCCGATCACGACTGCAGGCTTGTTGGCCGAAAGGGCCATCAAATCCCAGTACCGCGCGACGTATTTGCCGACCACATCCTCGACAGGAACTTCGGGGTAGGTTTTTAATTGCTCTTCAGTCAGCAGTGGCATCGGTCGCACATTGTGCGGCAATTCCTGACCTTTCTTCGAGTCATAAAGCACCCCGTTGTCACCCAACATCAGGCCGTGCGCCTGCGCGTCTTCGATGACCTGCGGTGCCCATGTAACGCCACCGCCGGCGTCGTCACCGCCAAGGATCGACATGATCATGCCGTAGTCGTCGCCCACATTTTCGAACCCACGGAAGATACCGGTTGGGATGTTGAAAATGTCGCCCTCTTCGGCAATGAACTCGCCCGCCGATCCGTAGCGGCCCCAGAAGAATCTCCAACGGCCTTTGGCAACGAAAAACACTTCGGCCGTGGTGTGGCTGTGCAATGAGTTTCGGCATTTCGGCGGCTGGCCCGCCGCACCGATGTTAAAGCCGATCTTGTCAGTGATGTGGACGTGCTGATCAGGGGATTCCGACACGCCGCCGCCGACGATGGTGAAGTTTTCCTTTTGATCGCTGCCAGGGGTATGGGCGTCGATAAAAGCGGTTTTACAGGGTTGCAGCTCGCCATAGCGGACGATGCGTTGTTGAATGGTGCTCATGGTTTTGTCTCCTTGGAAATGGGGTGATGGGATTAATTCCCGCCCCCCGGAGGACGATTGTTCAGCCGCCGCGCGCGCAGCGACGCGCGGTGCGCATGATAGCGCCGCGCCGCCTGACTGGCGTTCAGAGATGAGACCATCGAGGTCACTTAGCCCTCTCCACCTTGCAGCAGAATCTGTTTCCAGACCGATGTTTCGTCGAACAGCGTGTATTCCCGGCGCAGCTGTGGTTGTCCGCCGATCAGCTCACCAAACTCGCCGTGGCTGATGCCCAGAACATAAACTTGCGCACCAGTCGGCGCGCCAAAAACACCCCAGCCATCGTGCTTACCCCAAAGACTCCAGCGGATCGCGGCACGAGGTGGCATGTTCGGGTCGTCGCGACCGATCAGGTGTTCGATCTTAAATTCAGCATTCGGGAAGCTGGCGCGCAGCCCCATCCAGAACCGATCCACCGCGTCCCAGCCATGGCCGGTTACGCCGCCTACATATTCGGACTGCACCGCGCGGTCATATTCACCCTCGATCACGCCCATATCGGCACTCATGATCCGGGTCAGAATATCTGCATACCGCTGTCCCCATTCGTTGTCGTTGCCAGTTCCCTTGTAGGGTCCGGGCTGGTCGATCTCGGGCGTCAGCGGTTTGACGCAGTACTGCGGTCCACCTTCTCGCGCGATCAGATCGGCGGCGTATTCCTTGGGATCCCAACCCATCTGGCGCACGATGGCCCCCTGATCGCGGATCAGCCATTCATCGTTGATCTGATTGTCAATCGCGTGGCAATCGGCCAGAATCCGATAGCGCAGCTTAGTGCCGGTGGCTTTGCCGTAAACTCCTTCTGCCAGATGCGTTGCGGTTGAGATGATCCGGTGCGAACTCAGCATCCCGTCTTCCGGCGTACCGGACCAGATCACGTCCTCGCCCAGCAACTGCCGGTCCGGGAATTCCGCCAGCGTTGCCATCGTCGCGCCGATGACGTTCTGGTTGCCCAGCACAACCGACCCGGGCGAGCGCACGACGATGTCTTGGCTGTAATAGTCATGCAGCGTGGCAATACCCCGGTCTTCCCAGATTTCTTTGGTGATACCGATGATGTAATCCGGGAAATTCCGAAACTTCGGATCGAAGCCTTTCATGTCTCTGTCCTTTGTGGAGTCCACCCCTTTGGCAACCGGGCCGAGGTCCGAACGACCAGCGGCCCATCAATGGCCACCTTGCGCGGCTCGGCGGCCTCCGGGGTGTCGATATGTTCAAAAAGAGCGGCAACGGTTTCGGCCACCATAAGATTGGCCCGTTGCCGGATTGTCGTCAGATTATAAGCGGGCCACCCGGCGGGCGGCACGTCATCATAGCCTACGACCGAGACATCCTCGGGCACCCGCAGGCCAAGTTCGAAGCGGATCACATCCATCACCGCCAGCGCCATGTGATCGTTGGCCACAAAGACGGCATCCGGGCGTTGATCGGGCGCTACATCAAACATCCGCCGGGCCGCGGCGCGGGCTTTTTCAGTGTAAAATTCACCGACTTCATGTGCAAACACGCTTTGCCCGGCTTCGGCCAATGCGGCCCTAAACCCGGCTTCGCGGTCGCGCTGGGTCGAAGCCCCCTGCCAACCTGCGATATAGGCGATCCGGCTATGCCCCCCGGCCACCAAAAACTCGGCCACCTTTCGGCCTCCGGCATAGTTGTCAGAGGTGACGGTGGTGACGCCGTCAAGGTCCTGGCTGCGGTTGAACAGCACAACCGGCACACCAGCTTGCTGACACCGGGTGACGATATCCGATGACATCGCCACCGACGCCAAGATCACCCCGTCCACTTGATAGTCAAGGATTTCGTCCATCACCGTGTCGATATTGCCCGCCGTTCGCGAAGCCATGAAAATCAACACGTGATAACCCTGTTCTTGCAAAGCATTGGACAGTTTCTCAAGCGCTTCGGGATAGAAATAGTTGTCCAGATAGGCCACCACGAGGCCAATGATCCGGCTTTTGCCTGACACCATGGCACGGGCCAGAACGTTGGGACGATACCCCAATTGGGCTGCCGCCTTGCGCACCTTCTCTTCGGTTTTCTTACTGACCGACGCGCCGGGCGTGAACACCCGGCTGACCGCCGACTGGCTGACGCCGGCCAGTTGAGCAACCTGAAGAGAAGTGATTTTTTCGGGCATCAGTCCGCTGTCCAACCCCCATCAATCAGCATTGAAGTGCCTGTAACCAGCGCCGAGGCATCTGAGGCCAGATAAGTAACCGCACCCATGACATCTTCAACCTCACCCACGCGGTCCAGCTTAATCTTTTCCATGATCCAAGCGGCCCGTTCGGGGTTGTCGAAAGTCGATTGCGTCAACGGAGTTCGGATGAAGGTCGGGCAGACCGTGTTGATACGAATGCGCTGTTTGCCCCATTCGATCGCCATGGCTTTGACCATGCCCTCAAGCCCGTGCTTGGTCGCACAGTACAGCGCCCGGTCAACACCGCCGACATGGCCCATCTGGCTTGAGATATGGATGATCGAGCCCGACTTGCCCGCCGCCATCAGCGCCTTGGCCGCATAGGCAGATAAGAAATAGGCCGAACGCAAGTTGACGTTCGTGACGGCATCGAAATCGTCAGGCGTGGTCTCAACCGCCGGGCTATGGCGCGCGGTTCCGGCTGAATTCACTACCACATCAAAGACACGCCCATCGAACAGACCGCGCAGCGCGTCCAGATCGCCTTGATCCACAATCGCCGCCTCGGCCGACCAGCCCTCCTCCTGCAACGCCGCGACGGTGTCGGCCAGCCGCTCCGCTCCGCGCGCGGCGCAGACCACATGCGCGCCCGCTTCGGCCAACGCCACGGCACAGCCCTGCCCGATGCCCGAGGACGCTCCGGTCACAAGGGCGGTTTTTCCGGTCAGCGAAAACGAAGGGGTGCGGGGGAGGTCTGACATCAGCTCATTCCATCAGGAGTTTCAATGCGGCCAAGGTTTCGCGCCTTGTTGAATTCCCGCAGACGAGCAAAGACGTCAACGCCAAGCTGACGATACGCATCCAGAATATCGACCAGAACCCAGTTTTCCCGAATGCGCCCGTTTTCAAGCCGCCAGAAATCGAGGCTGCGCATGGTGATCTTTTTGCCCGAGGGCGCGATTCCCAGCCAGCCATCATGGGTCACCGTCTGAATCATGTTGGGCCAGCCGGTGACCGCGGCGTATTCGCCATCACCAAAGAAGTGATAGGTGATTTCGTCGACGTATTGCCCACGATCAGGCATGCCGTTCAGGAACGGAATCTGGTGCCAGTTGCGAAAGCCCGCATAGCCGCGTCCGGTGCCGATGCCCGAAGGGCCGTACCAGTTCATACGTGGGTGCCAGAACCGCTCCATCTCCATCACTTCGGGACCACCTTGCGACGGGTGTTTCTTGAGATGCTCCAGCATGTCGATGATGTGCTGGCAGGTCGCCTTGCCCTTGGTCGCGTCATAGGGGCCGGGCACAAACCCGTCTTGTGTGGCCGGGCCAGGCACATGCCATTCATGCCCGAGGCTGGGTGCCATCGGCCAAGCTTTGGCCTGCATCATCACCTCGGGGATATCCCACAGCGCCTGAACCTCAACAACTTTGCCATCCACAAACCGAAAGAACTCGTGGAACCGCATGGTCACCTGATGACCGGTCGGCGGGATATCCAACCACGGGCCAGTGAAGGTGCCTGTGTAGTAGCCTCCGCAGCCAACCCAATCGGCACCGTCTTCGTCCGGCCCGGCCATCACGATATAATCGCGCCGTTCCAGATCGGGCCAAGCAGCCAACAAGTCCTTGTAGGCACAGTCATAGAACGCATCGCTGCCGGTGCTGTCGCCAATAGGGTGGCACAGGTGAAACACTGCGTCTGCCGCAGTCACCTCGGCCAGCGCCCGTCGGACACCGGCCTCGGAAAAATCGTACATCGCAGCCCTGAGCGGGGCGATCAGGGCTTTATGACGGGTGTGAGTATCCAACTTCTTCTTTTCCCAAATACTCTGGAGAAGGCTGAAAGCCGGGGGCAGAGCCCCCTATTCAGCAGCATCCCGATAAGGTGCAGGTTCGCCGTAAGGTACATTGATGCCGCCATAACGGCGCACGCGAATGTTGCATTGTTCGGCATGGCCGACAAAGCCTTCCAGCATGCAAAGGCGCGAGCCATATTCGCCGACCAGCGTCGCCGCCTCATCGGTCAGAACCTTCTGATAACTGTGTGTTTTCAGATATTTACCGACCCAAAGCCCACCAGTGTACCGCCCAGCTTTCTTCGTCGGCAAGGTGTGGTTTGTCCCAATCACCTTGTCCCCGTTCGACACATTAGTGCGCGGACCGAGGAACAGCGCGCCATAGCAGGTCATATTCTCAAGGAACCAATCGTCGCGGTCGGTCATGACCTGAACGTGCTCGGACGCGATGTCGTCGGCAACCTGCAGCATTTCGTCATAGGTGTCGCAGACAATCACCTCGCCATATTCGTCCCACGACACTTTCGCGGTGCCGGCAGTCGGCAGAATGCCCAGAATACGGTCAACCTCCGACAATGTTTCCTCGGCCAGTTTGCGCGAGTTGGTCAGCAGAACGCAGGGGCTGTTGTATCCATGCTCGGCCTGCCCCAGCAGGTCGGTGGCGCACAACTCGGCATCGGCGGCGGTTTCATCGGCGATGACCATGGTTTCGGTCGGACCGGCGAACAGGTCGATACCGACGCGGCCAAACAGTTGGCGCTTGGCTTCGGCAACGAATGCATTACCAGGGCCGACCAGCATATGCACAGGGTCGATGGTCTCAGTCCCAATCGCCATCGCGCCGATGGCCTGAATTCCGCCCATGACGTAAATCTCATGCGCGCCACCCAGATGCATCGCTGCAATCACAGCCGGGTTGGGTTTGCCATTGAACGGCGGCGTGCAGGCGATGATGCGCGGAACACCCGCGACCGAAGCCGTTGCCACCGACATATGGGCCGACGCCACCATAGGGAACTTGCCGCCGGGTACATAGCAACCGACCGACTGCACGGGGATGTTTTTGTGGCCAAGGATCACGCCCGGTAGGGTCTCGACCTCGATATCCAGCATGGAGTCGCGTTGCGCCTGCGCAAAGTTGCGCACCTGTTCCTGCGCGAATTTGATGTCGGCCAGTTCTCGGTCGGTCAGCTGGCCGATCAGATCGTCTATTTGTTCCTGCGATAGGCGGAACGACGCGGGCGAGTAATTGTCGAACTTCTCGCTCAGCTCGCGCACGGCGGCATCGCCACGGGTTTCGATGTCTTTCAGTGTGGCTTCGACCACGGCGCGGGTTTTGGCGTCATCTTCGGCCCGGTCAGCGTCAGACTTACCGCGTTTAAGATACTCGATTGCCATTTTTCAATCCTCAGTTTGCGGGCCGGGGCGGAACCTTTTCCCCCCGGTCAAATGCTTCCCAGCCTTCACCGTTGAACAGATCGACACCCAGCTGCGCCGCGACATGCGCGAAGTCCACATTCACCCAATTGTCTACGATCTTGCCGTCAACGACTTTCCAAAAGTCCATGTAACGGATTTCAACGCGTTTGCCGGTGGGGGCGATACCCAGAAACTCACCGGAATGGGTAGCTTCCTGACGACCAAACGCAGCCGCCCATTCGCCCATGTAAAGCCGGGCTTCGTCGATGCAGGTCTTGTCCGAAAACGCGGCCTGAAACGGGCGCTGCCAGTTGTCCTGAAACTCTTTCAGGCCGGTCTTGGTGCCGCAGCCCTGATTGCCCATCCAGCGAAATCCCTGGGCAAAGAACTCACCAATATCGTCAATGCGGTGGTCGTTCAGACCGTCCACCATGGTTTCAATCACACGGCGTGTCTCATCCGTTTTGCTGAGATCCGTGTCGCGGGTCAAAACCGCTTGTTCGGGGCGGGAACCTTTCATGTGTCATGTCCTTTCAGGTTTTACAGGGAAGAGAGTGGGGGAAAGGCCCCCAACACTCAGAAAATCCCTTGGCATCCTGTTCAGCGCCGGGTGGCGCGACATGGCGTTATGGCGGGCGTGGTTGCTCATCAGCCCTTCACCGCTCCGGCTGTCAGACCGCTGACAATCTGGCGCTGGAAGATCAGCACAAGGAAGATCAGCGGCGCGGTGATCGACACGGCGGCGGCCACGGCGACGACCTGATCGGTTGTGGTGGTTTCGCGGTTGAACATGCCGACAATGGCGGGAACCATGGTCTGGTTCTGCGCGTCCAGCAGCAGCGAGGTGACAAGAATGTCGTTATACGCCAGCAGGAAGCTGAACAACCCGGTGGTAATCACCCCCGGCCACATCACCGGCATGATCACCCGGCGGAATGCTTGAAAGTGATTGCAACCGTCGACTCGGGCGGCCTCGTCCAGTTCGGCGGGTATGTTCTGAAAGAACGAGCGCAGCATCCAGATTGTGAACGGCTGGTTGATCGCCACCAACACCGCAATCACGGCGAAGGGTTTGCCATAGAGTGTAGGCGCGTTTTCACCAAGGATCGGCGCAAGCCATTCGGACGAGCTGATGAATACCGGCAGGTAGCTGGCAACCAGCGCCGACGGAGGCAACGCGCGGAAGATCAACGCGACGATCAACAGCCAGAAGGCCAAGTTCGAACCTGATCGCGCCAAACCGTATCCCGCCAGCGTACCGACCGAAAGCGACAGAACAACAACACCCGTGGTTACGATCAACGAGTTCTTAAAGTTGTTCGAAAAACCCCGATCAATCCAGACAGTTTTATAGTGCTCGGTGGTCAAGCCTAATATGTCACGCCCCAGCGGGCCGAAAAGCGGGTTTAGAACGCTCAGAATCGCGGGCAGGATCACGAAGAATACCACCAGAAAACCCACTGCTACAGCAAGAATACCGATCACCCAGCCAAACCATTCCTGACCTTCCTTGGAAAAGGCTTTGACCAGCGAAGGCATCTTTTTGAATACCAGAGCAATCGTGCCCCAGATCACAGCTATGCCGAAGATGATATCCAACAGTGACAGCCCGTTACCGTTGGCCAGAGTCGTCGGGCCAAAGATCACGTTCAGGGCGTTGCTGTCGAAGGCATCGACCGGGGATTTGAAGCTCATCACCGTGATCCAGAAGATCGGGAAGATGGCAACAAGGCACCAGAAAGCCAGGAAGATGTTCGAGGTCAGCCGCAGGCTGAGTGGTTGGCGAAGCGCGCGCGAGGACATGTCAGTGACCTCCTTTGTGATCGCGCCATGTCCGGCGCAGCGGGAAGATAAGCAGGATGGCGATGCCAATCATGGTCAGCATGGCGCTGGCCGAGGCTCGGCTGATCGAGCGATTGCCGGCCTGATCCGGCACCAGGAAGTCATAGGTCAGCCATTGCAGCGAGATGACATAACCCTGGCTTGCGAAACCGACGATCTCTTCGAACACCCTGTAGCTGTCCATCAGGTGGATCATCGACACGAAGATGATCAGCGGCATCAGGTGCGGGATGACGATGTACTTCATCCGCTGCCAGCGGGTCGCTCCGTCGATGACGGCGCTTTCCAGACTGTCCTGATTGACAGTTTGCAGACCCGCATAGAACACGATGGCAGCAAAGGGCGCGACGTGCCATACGCGGTAGAGCATCATCAGAATTTCAATAGTCCAGGCTTGCGCAAACAGGGCTATATCCCGGTTTAACCACCACTCAATCAGCGCGGTCAGGATGCCGTCACCGCGGAACAGCCAGTTAACCGAAAGGACACCGATCACGGGGGTAATGATAAAGGGCAGCAACGAGATGAAAATCACCGGCCCCCGGATAGCCTGTGCGGCATTGTTGATCATAACCGCAATCCCCAGCCCGCAGACGATCACCAAAGGCAAGGTGATCAGGGTAAAGGTCAGGGTAAACCGCAACGCCTTCCAGAAATTGATCGTGGACAGCACATTCCAGCTGCCTTCGCTGATTGCGCGCCACGCCCGTTCCGGCTCCAGCACATTGCGATAGCTTTCCCACCCGACAAACCGGGTTTGAGTGATGATCTTGCCTTCCTCATCCAACTGCGGCTGCGAGACGGTCTCGGTCACACAGGTCTGGGTCAGAAAACCGGGTGTGCAGGTCTCGATTTCGACCGACTCATACAGCGGCTGAGTGACGTAAAAGCTTTGCTTGAACACGCTGACCAGCGGGAACGCGATAAAGAGAAGCATCATAAAGACAGAGGGGCCAACAAAGGCGGCAAATGTCCGGAAATTCATGGCTCTGCCTTTCTCATGGTTCTCAAGGGGGACAATGGAAGGGAGGGCCGGAGTCCTCCCCCGGGAGGATCAGTTGTTGATCAGACCAGCTTCTTTGGCAGCGGTCAGATACTCGGCTTCGATGTCCGCCAGAGTGGTCTGGGCATCTTTGGCACCGGTCAAATAATCGGCCAGACCGTTGCCAAGGGCACTGTGCAATACACCCATTGGAGCGGACGCTGGGTAGGCCTTTGCACCGTTTTCTGCCGAAGCTGCGGCACCGGCTGCCAGGTCACCGGGCTTGTAGGCCGGGCTCAGCCAAACAGCGACATCGTTGTTAGCGCTCACCATGTCCCCATCAATGCCTTCCATGACGACGCGGAAAGCAGCATCCGCTTCTTCGTCGCTCATGTTCGCGGCCAAAACGACTCCATCCCACCAAATGGTTGTCGATGGCGCGGCGGCACCCATCGGTGCGGAGGCCATGGTCACTTTGCCAACAACCTGGCTTTCGGCTTCGTCATTCATTGCAGCAGCACGGCTGGCCCACAGGTTCGCCATGGCGATCTTGCCCTGCTGGAACTGCTGCTGAACGTAGGTCGAGTCAGACACCAGATATTCCGGGTCCATGAACGCTGTCATCGCCTTCATGGTCTCCAGAGCTTTGACGCCCGTTTCGTTGTTAATCGAAGGTTGGTTGCCTTCGCCAAAGAACTCGCCACCTTCGCCCATATACATGTTGACGAATTCCTGAGCGAGGTTCCAACCGGTCTTGAAGGTGCCGCCAATCGGATATTCCATGACGCCGGCTTCTTTGATCTTGGCGGCGGCGGCCAGAACGTCGTCATAGGTCTTGGGCTCTTCGATGCCCAGATCGGCCAGAACGTCACTGCGATACATCAGGTGTTGCGCGTTCACCATCATCGCGATCGCCATGATCTGGCCATCCACTTTGATCAGCTGGTTGGGCAGAAGGTCCTGGCCATATTTCTCAACCAGATCATCCAGCGGGCGCAGCGAGCCCGCGTTCAGCAGCGGGATCATAGTTTCGTTAGCAACGCCACCGATCTGATAGAGTGAAGGGTTCGCGGCGAACGCTTCAGGCTGTTTCTCGCGGAATTCCTGATCCAACGAAGCGCTGAAGTTGCCACATTCAGCCATTGCTTCGGTGGCGGCTTTCCAGGCTTCAAACCCGGCCGAAAGCGATTTCAGCGGTACATCATTTTCAAAGGCGCAGTCGGCCCATGCGCCAGCGGCGGCAAGGGACATGGCACCAGCCATGAGGATCGTTTTGAGTTTCATGCGTTTCTCCCTGTCAGGATCGGTCCGTCGTCGACGTCCGGACCGGCGTTATGCCCGTATGGGCTGTTGTTGGGGTTGATCCCCGATCCGCGCACCACTTCCAGCTTCGAAGAGATGACAGATTTCCTTTGGCACCGAGAACGAGACCGGTTCGCCAATCTCGGCGCGGAAGGCCTTATCGGCCTTGACCGAAACCAGAGCGCCACCGACCCGGACCGAGATCATGGTCGCGTCGCCCAGCAATTCCAGCGTGTAGATCGGTGCGGTGATTTCGCCCTGCCCTTCGGCTAGGCTGGCATCCTCGGCCCGGAAACCGAGCGTCATCGGGCCGTCCGGTGCATCCACAGGGATGGCCACATGTTCAGCCCGGAACACACCACCCGAAACTTCACCATCCATCAGGTTCATCGCGGGCGAGCCGATGAAGCTGGCCACGAATGTATTCGCGGGGCGATCATAGATTTCAGTCGGGCTGCCCACCTGCTGCACCACACCCTGCTTCATGACCACCACGCGGTCTGCCAAGGTCATCGCCTCGATCTGGTCGTGAGTCACATAGATGGTGGTGACCGCCAATTCGTGGCTGAGGTTCTTGATCTGCGCCCGCGTCGACACCCGTAGTTTGGCATCAAGGTTCGACAGCGGCTCATCCATCAGGAACACGTTAGGTTCCCGCACAATCGCGCGGGCCAGTGCCACACGCTGCCGCTGACCGCCCGACAACTCGGCAGGTTTGCGATGCAGGAAATCGTCCAGCTCAACCATCGCGCTGGCACGACGTACTTTGTCGTCATGCGTCGCTGGGTCGATGCCGCGCACTTTCAGCGGAAAGCGGATGTTTTCATAGACATTCATGTTCGGGTAGAGCGCGTAGCTCTGAAACACCATCGCAACGTCGCGGTCCTTGGGCTCCAGGTCGTTGACCACTTTGCCATCGACCAGAATTTCACCCTCGGTCACGTCCTCAAGGCCAGCGATCATACGCATCGTCGTGGTCTTGCCGCAACCCGACGGGCCCAGCAGCACCAAAAACTCACGATCCGCAATGGTCAGGTCGAAATTGTGAACCCCGACAAAGGAACCCCAGCGTTTGCCGACGTTGCGCAATTGAATTTCCGCCATGGTGCCCCCTGAAAGGATTCGTTTGCATACGTTTGCAAAACTGTAATTCGCAGATATCAATTCAGGCAAGACTTTTTTGCATACGTATGCAAATATACGCTGAAACACCGAGTCGAACGCGAAGCGGAAGGCCCGTAACGCGTTGCTGTAAAACGGAAATACCCATGAGCTTCCAAACCGAAAAAAAGTTGGTTCAGTCTTTCTACGACGCGCTCGATAGCGCTAAAGGTCCCGAGATAACCGCTGTCATGACTAAATTCTGCGCATCGAATTTGCTTTGGCGTGGCTTCCATCCGTTCGACGAAATCTCCGGCCCGGACGAAGTTGCGCGCCAGTTCTGGCAACCTCTGAAACAGAGTTTGACACGACTGCAGCGCAGACAGGACATCTTTTTCGCAGGCAGAAACTCTCTCAGCGAAGGCGGCGTTTGGGTTGTGTCGATGGGACATCTGATGGGCCTGTTCGACGCGCCCTGGCTAGGGATACGCCCTACCGGTAAGATGGCCTTTCTGCGGTACTGCTCGTTCCACAAGATTTCAGACGGCCTGATCGTCGAAACGGCGATGTATTTTGACATTCCACACCTGATGGTGCAGGCCGGGCAAAACCCATTTCCACCACAAACTGCGGCGCATCTGGTACAACCCGGCCCTATGACACATGACGGTTTGTTGCTGTCAGACCAGCCTGCGGCAGAAGGCGAACAGACACTGGCTTTGATCAACGCGATGATCGCGGATCTTGGGCAATGGCACAGTGGTCTTTCCCTTGAGGATGAACTGGCCCAGACTTGGCACGATGATATGATCTGGTGGGGCCCCGAAGGCATCGGTGCCACCTACACGATCGAACGCTATGCAAAACAACATTCCGGCCCGTTCCGCGCCACGTTCACTGATCGCTCAAAAACAGATCACGTATGCCGTCTGGCCGAGGGTCATTATGGCGGATTCTTTGGTTGGCCAAACTTCACGGCTGTCCCGACCGGCGGCTTCATGGGGATGCCCGCCACAGGCAAACCCGGTGAATTCCGGGTAATCGACATCTACCGCCGCGCCGGAGACAAACTTGCTGAGAACTGGATATTCATCGACCTTCTACATTTCTGGAAGCAACAAGGCCTTGATGTCCTGGGCCGCGCCAGCGGAATTCAACCAGAATAGAGGAAGGGTCCTAGAGCAAAATCCGGTATTAGGCTTTCACCGCCTCTGAGACCTCGCTGTTCGAAACAACAACAAAAATACAAAAACTGACCCGATTGAGGTTGTCACGATTCCAACCGGAAGTTCCTGCGGGGCCAACAATAGCCTGCTCAGAATATCCGATCCCGTCAATAACGCGGCGCCAACCAAGGCCGCCGTTGGCAACAGGCGGTTATGCAAGGGTCCGGCGATGCCTCGGGCGATATGGGGGACCATCAGCCCGACAAAACCGATCACGCCGGCCACTGAAACGAAAACTGCCGTTGCCAGAGCCGCCACGAAAAACATGCTGAACCGCAGCCCTTGCACTGGCACGCCCAGCGTTGAAGCCGTCAAGTCTCCGGTCAGCAGAGCATCCAGCCACCGGCTGCGATACAGCGAATAGGTCAGGATCAGCAACAGACCGGTGCAGACAAGCGGGAACGTCTCCCAGCGCGCCAAACCAAGCCCACCCAACATCCAGAAAATGACCGAATGCGCGGCGCGGCTGTCACCTGCAAAAATCAGGTAGTTGGTGATGGCCGAGAACAGGAAAGACACCGCAAGACCGGCAAGGATAAGTTTTTCCGGCGCGCTTGTGCGCAGCCCATGAACCAAGGCAAGCACGATACCCGACGCCACCAAACCGCCGCAAAAGGCCGCCAGAGGCAGGGTCCAGAACCCCAGCAAGTCTCCGGTCACCGTGATGACAAACACCGCTCCGGCTGCCGCGCCCGAAGACAAGCCGAACAGAAACGGATCAGCCAAATCGTTGCGCGTTGTGGTTTGCAGGACGACCCCGACAATGCCCAAACCAGCGCCGATCACCGCAGCAAACAAGGCGCGCGGCAGGCGCAAGTCAAAGACAATACGATGCGCAGGTTCCATATCTCCTTCAACGAGGCCGGTGCCGAGAAGCACCGCGTTGAAAGCATCGACGGCAGGAATTTCCGTGGTGCCGTACACGGTTGAAATCAGCAAAAGGGCGGCCAGACCGACCGCCCCCAGCATGAGTACAAGGCCAAATCGGCCCATATTAGTTGATGCCCGGATGCATGGCCTGAACCATTTTTGAGATTGCTTCGATATTTGCAGGCCCCGGCGTCAGCTCTTCGTAACGCAGACCGATCCAGCGCTGGTTCTTGACGGCGTCGGTTTGCGACATCACCGGGTGTTCTTGCAGAAATTTGAACGTGTCCGCAGCGCCATTGCCGGTCTGGTAGTCCAGCAATACCAGGAACTCGGGGTTCGAAGCGGCCACGGCCTCCCACGAAGTCCGGCCCCAGCTGGTATCCATGTCATGGGTCACGTTTTCGCCGCCTGCCGCGGCAATCATCGCGTCGGGAATGGCGAACTTGCCTGCGGTGAAAGGCGCATCCGCCGGACCGTCCAGCAAGAATACACGGGGCTTGGGAAGATCCGTTGTCTGGGCCTCGATAGCCGCCAGTTCGTCTTTCCAGCCCTTCACCAGTTCCTCGGCCTTGTCTTCGACATGCATCACTTTGCCCAAGCGCAGAACATCATCGAACAGCAAGTCCATGCTGGCCTCTGGGCGATCTTTGTCCAGATGCACACAGCTTTCGGTCAGGATCATGGTCTTGATACCAAAAGGCTCCAGCGTGTCCGGGGTCACGTCGCCTCCGGGCTTCATGCCATAATACCAACCGGCGAAGAACAGGTCTGGTTCAACCGCCACAAGGTTTTCGACGGTCGGGTATTTTGGTGCAAGCTCGGGGATATCTCCGCGCAGCGTGTCGAATTCGGGGCTGGTCTTGTACCAGCCGGTGATACCGGTCAGGCCGACGATCTTGTCCTGCAGACCCAGCGCAAAGGCCATGTCGGTCATGTTCATATCATGCACGACCAGACGCTCGGGCTGGGTTTCGAACACCAGCGGTTCGCCGCAATTGTCAACCGTCACTTCATGAGCGGCAGCGCCGCCTGCCATTGCTGTGATCAGCGCCGCAGACCAGATGTGTTTCATTCGGGTTATTTCCTTCGATTATGTTGAAACGGTGGTTTTTCGAATATCCAGCGCCGGGATCACGCGGCCTTCGTGGTGAAAGCTCAGGTAATCGACGCCAAACGTATCGCGTACATGATCAGGCGTCAGCACATCGGCCACCGGGCCGAAACTGGTGAGACGGCTTGATTTCATAAGCGCAACATGGGTGGCAAATTCGGGGATCATGACCAGATCGTGGACGATCATCACCACTGTGATACCCAACTCGGCCACCAAAGACAGCATCCGCCCCTTGGCGTCCGGGTCTAGGTGGTTGGTCGGTTCATCCAAGAATAATAGCGATGGGTTTTGCGCCAGAGCGCGCGCAATATGCGCCCGTTGACGTTCACCCCCAGACAGGACAGCCATCTTCTTGTCCGCAAGCATGTCCAAACCTGTCAGTCGCAGAATTCTGGAAAGCTCTGCGGCATGCTCCCCGGCCGAGCGGTCCGAACGTATCGGTATCTGGCCCAAAGCGACGTAGTCCCGCAGCGACAGCCTTCCATCCGGCAATTCCTGCTGACTAACCACGGCGATCATGCGGGCCCGTTCGGCCGCCGACATCTGCCTAAGGCTGTGCCCTTTGATCTGAACATCCCCCAGCACCAGGTCCACCGCACCACATAGAAGGTTCAAAAGCGTTGTCTTGCCTGCACCGTTCGGTCCGGCGATGGCGAGAATAGCCCCCTCGCCCAGTTCGAAAGAAGCTTGCTGCAAAAGGACGTCCCCGTTCAGCGCAAAGTATTCAAGATCGCGGGCAGCCAAAAAGCTTGAGGTCGTCATCAGCTTACCTCCATCTCGATCCGGGGCATTCGAGACAGAGTTTTCTCGAACAACGGGCGCGGTCTGTCGGTCGCGTTGGTCCAACCATCAGTGCTTTTTTCGAATTGCTGTGCAAACTCAGCCAGTGCCTGGATGTCCTGCTCGGTCTCAATATCACCAAACAGGTATTGCGCTTTGTCAATCGCCTGAAAGCCGACGGTTGTTGGGCGGCCGCAACCAGCCATGCAGGAAACCATACGTATGGAATACCCGGGTGAAAGTTGGCCCGTCAGGGCATCACGAATTGCATTCGCTTGTTCTGCGCCTTTGCAGGTCTCGCATATCAGCAGGAAATGTTCGTTACTCGTTTGCATAGCCCGCTCCGCTTATTGCCGAAGCGAGATAGTTGCAATGTAATAACGTAACGCAGTCGCCACTTCGCCTCCTTCCGGGACACCCCGCCCCGGGTTGGTTAAAACGTGATGGCAGGTCTCCTGACTTGCGGGTCGATGCTTGGCCGTCCTTCCCGGCCCGTAGGCCAGTGGGTATTTGGCGTCGCTCACCGCTTACAGTTGCGGGGGCAGTTACGGACTTGGCGCCATTCGGCCAACCTCACCGTATTCCCTTTTCATCCCGCCGTAGCACCGGTGGGAACCATCAAGGGATACGACTGCCCGAGAACCGTGATTGGGTCAATACGGTTTTTCAAATGTAAAAGCAGTTTTCTCGGCTCTAACCCATAAGCCGTCGTTCGCCGAGATCGGAGCGCCCCTTCGCAATCGGCGCTTATCAACCCTATACATCCGCCTCTTCTCTCAGTATGGACAGCGCTTCGACGTTGATCCGTCTGTTGGACGCTCTGAGGGTGGCCGCAGCATCCAAAAGAGCCGAACCATGAAACAGACCATTGCAGATGCCCTTTCACGCAAAGGGTATACAACGCTGACTCCAGTCCAAGAGGCCGTATCAGCCCCAGAACTTCAAGGGCGGGACCTGCTGGTCTCAGCTCAGACCGGATCGGGTAAAACCATCGGCTTCGGGTTGACTATCGCATCTACCATTTTGGGTAAAGCTGAGGTCTTTGACGCCAGCGGCGCGCCATTGGCTTTGGTTATCGCACCGACGCGAGAGCTGGCCATGCAGGTGAAACGGGAACTTGGGTGGCTTTACGCGGATGCAGGTGCGTTTATTACATCCTGCGTTGGCGGCATGGACATGCGCGATGAGCGCAGGGCGCTGGCCCGTGGCGCACATGTCGTGGTGGCGACACCCGGTCGCCTGCGCGATCACATCATGCGCGGCTCGATTGATCTGACGGCGGTACGAGCCGTAGTGCTGGACGAAGCCGACGAAATGCTTGATCTCGGGTTCCGCGAGGACTTGGAATTTATCCTCGAGGAAACGCCGACAGACCGGCAGACTCTGCTGTTTTCAGCAACCGTACCGCGCGCCATCGCGAACCTTGCAACCCGCTACCAACGCGATGCAGAACGTGTGAGCACCGTCAGCGAACGGACCCAACACACAGATATCGAGTATCGAGCGTTGAAGGTCGCCCCACGCGACGGGGAAAACGCGATCATCAACGTTTTGCGCTACTACGAAGCACCAAACGCCATCGTCTTTTGCAACACTCGTGCCATGGTAGGGCGTCTGACTGCCCGACTGTCGAACCGCGGGTTTTCGGTGGTGGCTTTGTCTGGTGAGTTGACACAAGGTGAGCGTTCAAATGCTTTACAAGCAATGCGCGACGGACGCGCCCGGGTCTGTGTCGCAACAGATGTCGCGGCACGAGGGATTGATCTGCCAAACTTGGATCTTGTGATCCATGCCGAGTTGCCGAACAGCCACGAGACCCTTTTGCATCGTTCGGGCCGCACCGGACGTGCCGGGCGCAAAGGCGTCAGCACTCTGATCGTTGCACCATCCGCGTTCAAAAAAGCCGAGCGGCTTTTGAAATTTGCCAAACTCACGGCGCAATGGGGCGCGGCGCCGTCCGCAGACGAAGTCAACGCACAGGACCTGGCGCGAATGTTCGCATCTGAGGACTGGGAAGTAGACGTTGCTGATAGTGAACGCGCTTCGGTGAACGAACTGGTGGCGAAGTTCACGCCAGAACAGCTCGCTGCCGCGTATGTCCGCCAATACAAACGCCAGCATTCCGCGCCCGAAGAACTAAGCGAAGTTTCTACCGCATCGCCAAAACCACAGGCCGCCTTTGGGCCGAGCGTGTGGTTCTCTCTGTCCGAAGGGCGCAACCAAAACGCATCTCCTCGTTACCTTCTGCCTATGGTGTGCAAGGCCGGAAATATCACCAAAGCTGACGTCGGCGCGATACGCATCGCAGACGATGTGACCTACGTTGAAATTCTTGAAAGCAGCGTTCCCAGCTTTTTGGATGCCATTGGGCCAGAAATGAAGATCGAGGGCACAAAGGACATCGTGCGACTGGAGACAGCGCCCGATCTCTCAAAGCCCACTAAACCGGCCCCAAAGCGTGGCGCAAAGGGTAAAAGAGGCCCGGCAAAGTTCGAGGACAGACCGCCTCGACTCGCTGAACCGCAGCCTGCAAAACCGCGCAAGAAGAAAGCGGCTACCGGGCCTGAGAAGGCCGAGGCGAATGCCAAGTCTGACCGCGATGGCACCAGCCGCGTCGGGACGGCCAAAAAGCCAAATCGAAAACCTAAAACCGATCGCCCGAAAGGCCCGCCCCCGCCTAAGGGGAAGCCAACTAGCAAGAAAAATCGCGCGCGTGCGGCGGCCTCGAAAAAGGGTGGCAACGCAGTGCCCATGCGCAAGAAATAAGTTGGGGGCGCTCGGTCGCTGATGACGCACCATATGGGTTTTGACCCGGTCGGCTTCCCCCATGCGGGCACCGGTCGAAATCAGCGGCAGTAGTCCAGCGTCCAAGTGGGGAAGCGTTCACACAACGCTTCCCCTGCGCTTCAAACTTCGACTTCGACTTTGCCAATCGGGTTCGAACAACAGGCAAGAATATACCCGGCCTCAATGTCGTCTTCCGAAATCCCGCCATTATGGACCATGTGAACCTCGCCGGTGGTCTTTTTATCCTTGCAGGTTCCGCAAACACCAAAGGTACAGCCTGACGGGATGTTCAGCCCGACCGAACGCGCGGCGGACAGAACCGTATCGGTCTCGGCGACTTTGGCAGTGACACCAGAGTTCGAGAACACAATCTCGGCCCTGCTATCATCGTCCGGTATGATGTCATCCAGTTCCGGCTGGTCCGCCTCGGTCTGAATTGGCGCGCCAAAGCTTTCCTGATGATAATTAGCCATGTCAAAGCCCAGACCGGCAAGCGCCTCGCGCACCGCCTGCATGAAGGGTTCCGGGCCACAGCAATAGACTTCTCGGTCGAGATAGTCAGGCGCCATAAGACCCAGCATAAGCTGGTTGAACTGGCCCTGATACCCGGTCCACGGACGGTACGGGTCGGGTTCTTCGACAACGAATTTCAGGTCCAGCCCGGACGTCCGGCTGGCCATCTGTTCCAATCGCTGGCGGAATATGATCTCGGAAGGCCGCTTGGCGCAGTTGATGAAGACAACATCCAGATCGCGGCCTTCGTCCCACATGCAGGTGGTCATCGACATCATTGGCGTGATACCTGACCCGGCTGAGATGAACAGGTATTTCCCCGCTTTGCTTTCGGCGTTGCTGAACAGACCTGCGGGACCAATGGCTTTTACGCGCATACCAGGTTGCAGGTTGTCCAACATCCAGCACGTACCTATGCTTTCGGGCTGTGCTTTGGCGGTGATCGTGATCGACCGTGGCCGTGAAGGAGAGGACGAGATCGTATAGGTGCGATGCACCACGCCGCCTGGCTGACCCGGAGCCGGAATTTCCAAGGTCAGAAACTGCCCGGGCTGATAGGCGAATTGCGCCCCGGACGGCGCGCGAAACGAAAAGCTGGCTGTGTTCGGCATCTCGGGAACGATTGATACACATTCCAGTGTTTCATCGTCTTGCCAAACAGTTGCTTGCGCAGTGAGATCTTTCATCGCCGTCACTCTGCAGCCATTGCGTCAGGTGCCAAACGACCCGCCAGTGTGTCGCAGTACCAGTCGACAAACTGCATCACACCAGACTCCTGCTTGGCGGAATAGGGACCTGGTATATATGCCGGGCTGTTGATCCCATGCTGATTGTCTTCGACAACCTGACGATCTTCGTCATTGGTGGCCATCCAGACCTCGGTCAGACGTTTCAGATCGTAATCGACACCCTCAACCGCATCCTTGTGGACCAGCCATTTTGTAGTGACTTCGGTTTCCGTCGGGCTGATCGGGGTAACGCGGAAGACGATCGAGTGGTCCGCAAGAAAATGGTTCCACGTTGTCGGATAATGAAACTTCAACAGCGACCCTGCGTCCGCAAAGGGTGCAAGGTGGAAATTTCGAAGAAGCCTATGAAAGGATGCTCGACCGGCAACCGACACGTGAAATGGCCGAGCCGATGGATATCGCGCATATGGTCGTTTTCCTGGCCTCGGACGAATCCAAATTCGCCACGGGTCAGTTCTTTGTCGTCGATGGCGGCTGGACCACGTAGGGAGCGTAAACATGCGTATCGGTATCGTAGGGTTGGGCGCCATGGGGTTTGGCATGGCCTCCAACATCCTGAAAAAACACGGCCAGTTGAACGTCCTTGGAAACCGGAATCGGACGCCTGTCGAAACCCTCGTCGCCGACGGTGCTGTTGAGTGCAGCGATGCAGCCGAACTTGCGCGCAACAGTGACTGCATCATCCTATGTGTGCCGAACTCAGCCATCATTGAGCAGATCGTCGATGACATGGGCGAGGATTTGAGCGTCGGGAAAACTCTGATCGACACCGGAACCTCTTCGCTGCCGGCAACAGAACAGCTTTCTCAGCGATTGATGCAGCGCGGCGTTAAATTCGCCGAGGCGCCTCTGACCGGTGGGATCAAACAATCGGCGGCCGGAGAGCTTGGGGCGCTGGTCGGTGCGGACACCGAAACTTTCGATCAAATCGAACCAATCCTGCGGCATTTCTGCGTGTCCGTACAGCATTTCGGTGATGTCGGCTCTGGCGCTCAGGCTAAATTTGTCAACAATTATATGGTGATGGGGATTGTCGCCCTTGTGACCGAGGCGTTCCACGTTGCAAGCGAGTGTGATCTGGATTGGGACAAACTCTATGACGTTGTCATTCGCGGTTCCGGCGATTCCGGCGCGTTTCGGCGGATCATCGGAAATGGCCGCAACGGTGATTTCAAGGGGTATGTCTACTCGGTTGAGGGTGGACAAAAAGACATGACCTACATTTCCGAGTTTCTGGAACAGTTCGGTCGTAACACGCCGCTGAGTGAATCCGTTTTGGGGCTGTATGCGGATGCTGTCGCAGCCGGACACGGAGACCTTCTTCTGAGCGAAATGCTACGACCTGACATTCGAAAAGAGCTATTCGGAGCCAAATGATGGCTCATTGGAAGAATTGGCGTTATACCCTTGGAAAACGCATTGCTGGTATCAAGTCGACTCTGAAAGGTGCAAATTGGCGATTTCTTGTGCACACAGTTGCAATCTGCAAAACTGCTTGTTCGACTGTGGTTGCCGGTGACAGCTGAGGTCGGCCCATTAAGAGGAACGCAAGCAGATGGCAAAACAAAAACCGGAAGACATTAAAACGAAAGGGCGAGGATACAGCGCTTTCAATATCTACAAGCAAATCCGGGATGAGATTCTGGCTTTGAAACTGGAGCCCGGCCAGCTTGTCGATGAATCGAGTATTGCAAAACGTTTTGAGACTTCAAGGTCACCGGTTCGCGAAGCATTGGTGCGGCTGGTGTCGGACAACCTTCTTTTGACATTGCCGAATAAAGGGACAATCGTCGCCCCGCTTCGGGTCGAAGAATTTCCACAATACCTGGATGCGCTTGATCTTGCGCAACGGGCGACCACCCGCCTGGCAGCTGAATTTCGCAGTGCCGAAGACCTGATTGCGATCCGGGCGGAACAGGAACAGTTCATCGACAGCCTGAAACAGGGCGACGTTTTGCGCATGATCGAAACCAATCGGAATTTTCATGCACAGATCGGCGTTGCCTCTGGCAATCGGTTTCTTGGGTCGGCGTATGAGCGTCTCTTGGACGATGGTCGGCGTTTTCTTCGGCTTTATTTCAAGTCTTTTGGTGATGTGATGCCGTTGACTATGGCTGACAGTCATGAAGAGTTGATTGACGCCATCGAAAAGCAGGACGTTGAACGTGCGGAACGGTTGGCGCACGAACATACGGAAGAGGTCCAGAAACGCTTTCTTCAATACCTGGGGACCCGCAGGATGGCTGACTTTTCGATCGAATTGCCTGCCTGACCCGCGCGCCAGAACCTGGCTGGCGCAGGATTGCGGCGCCAGTCAATTGCGCCTCAGGATTCTTTGAGGGACTTGATCTTATTCAACAGATCCTCATTCACGGCACGGGGACCATCGTCCTTTCTATGTACAAAGCGACGAGCACCCGGCAGCCGCGCGCCGTCAATTGCCGCGTATTTATCGACGAACCGATCCGTTTGCGCGGTCCATTCCGCATCGGAAAAAACATCCGGTGACAGCGCCATCAGGAATTGCCCGCCCTGAACGGGGCCGCCATCGCCATTGTCGCGCTCCAGCGATTCATAGGAAAACGTCTCGCCCACCATCGGACCCGCCAGCAGTTCGATCATCAACGCCAGCGCCGATCCTTTGTGACCGCCGAATGGAAGCAGCACGCCGTCTGCAATCGCCGCCGCGTCGGTCGTCAGCTCGCCTGACGCAGACAGGCCGGTACCAAGCGGAACTTCGTGGCCTTCCCGGGCGGCGATTTGAATCTCGCCCATCGCCATGGCTGCTGTGGCCATATCAATCACAATCGGATCATTATCCGGGCGCGGCCATGCAAACCCAAAGGGGTTGGTGCCGAAGATCGGGCTGGTGCCGCCATACGGGGCAACCCAGGGCAGGTAAGACACGCAGGTGATTCCAACCAGCCCAGCCTCGGCCAATGCTTCAACCTCGGGCCAAAGCGCGGCGAAGTGATGGGTACGCTGAATGGACACCCCAGCCAGCCCGTATGTTTTGGCCGCCTCGATCAGTTGTGGAATACAAGCCTTGTGGGCCATCGGCGCAAAGGCGTTTTTTGCGTCACAGCTCAGAACCGCCGGAGTTCGGTTCGACACCACCGGGCGCGCCTTGCCGTCTACCTTACCGCTGTTCAGAGCAATCACATATCCGGGTACGCGGAACAGGCCATGTGAAAGCGCACGGTCCCGTTCAGCCTTGGTGACCGTTTCGGCGACCGCCTCGGCGTTTTCGGTATCCGCACCATTTGAGACAAGCACAGTTCTCGTAAGATCAAATATCTCGTCCAGTGTAAGATCGACAACCGCGTTCATTCGGGTCTCCTTGTTGATGTCTCGTTCGGTTCAGGGTCGCGACGGCCCGACAAACAGGGTGCGTATAGCGCCGCCACAATGGCTGAATCGTGTGGCTGTGAATAGGGATGCTCGTTCTATTAGCCGTGATTTTTTCCTGCACAGCCAGATCGAACAGTCTTGAGTTCTGTTGGGATGTTATCTAATCTTTACTTTGCATACAATCTGTCGGCAATTTGTCACGCAGCCGTCGACAGCTTTCGTTTACAGGAGATCGAAGATGAGATTCGAAGGAATCTACACTCCGATCATCACTCCGTTTCTCAACGATGGAGAGATTGATTGGAATGGCTACGCCGATGTTATCGAATGGCAGATCGAAAACGGTGTGTCGGGCATCATCGCCGGCGGATCGACAGGTGAGTTTTACGCGCTGAGCAAGGAAGAACGCATTCAGCAGTTCAAGTTTGCGGCAGAGCGCATCAATGGGCGCGTTGAGCTGATGGCCGGGGTCAATGACATTCGTGTCCCGGAGTGTATTGAAATTGCCAAGGCTGCACGTGACGCGGGTGCGCAATCCCTTCTGGTCGCGGCGCCGCCCTATTCGCTGCCATCCGAGTACGAGCTGGCGGCGCATGTCCTGAAAATCGATCAGGCCGTCGATTTGCCGATCATGCTGTATAACTATCCGGGTCGTGTTGGCGTTGAGATGGGCGAGGAATTCCTTAGCCGCGTGGCGCAAAGCGCGAATATCTGCGGCATCAAGGAATCCAGTGGCGATTACGGTCGCCTGCCCTTCCTGCACCGCAACTTCCCGCAGATCGAACTTGTGGTCGGCGGTGAAGAACAAGTGCTTGAGTTCGCCGCCTGGGGTGCAAAATCCTGGGTCTGTGCCACCGCCAACATCTTCCCGTCGGAATGCGTCCGGTTCCTGGATGTGCTGACCAAGGAAAAGGACTTTGACAAAGGCCGTCGCATCATGACGGCACTGTTGCCGCTTATGAGCATCCTCGAACAGGGCGGCAAGTTCCTGCAATGCGTGAAATACGGGTGCGAGCTGCAGGGTCGGCCCGGCGGCATGGTACGCGGCCCGATGCGTCCGATGAAAAAGGAACTGGCCCGGGAAATGGACGAAGTCGTCCGGGCGATCCGCGTCACCGTGAACTCAATTCTTGACGAGAAGGCGTAATCCAATGAGCGAACTTCTTACCCACGAAGAATACAAGGCCATTGCCGCGCAACTGACCTTCCCGACCAATGCTTTTATCGACGGGGCCTTCCAAAAGCCGAAATCCGGCAACACCATGGACACCGTGAACCCGGCGACCGGCGAAGTTCTGGCCAAGATCGCGGCCTGCGGCCCTGAAGATGTCGATCTTGCGGTCGAAAAGGCGCAGAAAGCCTTTGACGCTGGCCATTGGTCGCGCATGCACCCGGCCGAGCGCAAGGAAGTGCTGATCAAACTGGTCAAGTTGATCAAACGCAACCGGCATGAGCTGGCGGTGCTGGAAAGCCTGGAAAGCGGCAAGCCGATCGCGGAATGCCAGTTGACGGACATCCCCGAAACGATCAATACCATCAGCTGGCACGCCGAGGCGGCCGACAAGATGTACGACCAGATCGCGCCTGCCAATGACGATGGCATCGGCCTGATCGTCCGGGAACCTCTGGGGGTTGTCGGCTGTGTCCTGCCCTGGAACTTCCCCATCATGACGATGGCCTGGAAGATCGGCCCTGCGCTGGCGACCGGCAACTCGGTCATTGTGAAACCGGCGGAACAGACATCCATGACCGCGCTGCGCCTGGCTGATCTGGCGAAAGAAGCCGGTCTGCCCGACGGTGTTCTGAACGTGCTGCCCGGTCTGGGCACGGATGTGGGCGAGCCGATGGGTCGTCACGACGGAATTCAGGCGATTTCCTTCACCGGCTCGACCGAAACCGGTCGTCGCTTCATGCAGTATTCTGCGGAAACCAACATGAAGAAGATCGTGCTGGAATGCGGTGGCAAGAACCCGGCTGTGGTTCTGTCGGATGCGGAAGATCTGGATTCGGTGGCCAAGCACGCGGTGTTCTCGGCCCTGTGGAACATGGGTCAGAACTGCACCGCAAATTCGCGCCTGATCGTTCATAAGGACGTCAAGAAAGACCTGATGGCCAAGATCAAGCTGCAGCTGAAGAACTGGAAAACCGGCGATCCGCTGGATCCCACCAACCAGCTGGGCGCCATCGTCTCGCGCGAGCAGTTCGACAAAGTCATGGGCTATATCGAAGGGGCCAAGGCGGACGGTGCCAAGGTCATCACCGGCGGCAACGCGATCGAGTCCGATGCCGGTCTGTTCATCGAACCCACCGTTTTCGACGATGTGACCCCGGACATGACCTTTGCTCAGGAAGAAGCCTTTGGCCCGGTCGCCGGGATCATGACCGTCGGATCGGACGCAGAAGCCATCGAACTGGCCAATGACACCTGCTATGGCTTGCAGGCATCCCTGTTCACCTCATCCGTCAAGAAGGCGATGCGCTACAGCCGTGCGTTGCAGGCGGGCACGGTGACGGTGAACTCTTACGGCGAAGGCGACATCACCACTCCGTTTGGCGGCTATAAACTGTCCGGCTTTGGCGGGCGCGACAACTCGCTGATGGCGCATGACCAGTATTGCGAGGTCAAGACGATCTGGATCGACATCTCGGACGATCCGGTCGACGACGCCGTATAACGCTCCTCCCCTGATCGGCGTAGGTCTTGCAACACACGCCGATCTCCTTCTCCCACAACAGCGGGAGGAAAGGCCGCCGCTCCTCCGGCGGCCTTTTTATGTGACATGTAATGAGGCTCAGAACCGTGTGATGGAATACATCTCGGCGGCTGGGTCAGGGTCGTGCGACAGCAAGGATGACAGCAGCTTGGCAGACCGCGCCGAATGCGTCAGGCCATAATGCCCATGCCCGCAATTGTAGAACACCCGGTCGCTGTGGGCCGAGGCGGAAACAACCGGGCAGGAATCCGGGAATGACGGGCGATTTCCCCACCACTCCAGGGCGTTTGACGTGTCCAGGCCGGGGAACAGTTCCTGGCTGATACGGTAGAGGGACTTGAAATAAGACAGGTTTGGCGGCCTGTCCGGGTCGACATATTCGGCCCATCCGCCAATCCGCAGACCGCCCGTGATCTGCGTCGCCACAATCCCCCGATCTGCGAAGATAATGGGCAGCTTCAGATCGCCTATCCCTGCATTCGGGAAGGTCAGATTGTACCCTCGCTCTGCCGCCAGCGGCAGCTTGTCCCCCAGTGCGTGCGCAAGTCGGGTCGAGCGGACACCTGCGGCGACGACACAATAGTCGAACTGCAACCGTTCGGCCCCTGCTTCGACGTCAACCCCTTTGGACGTGGCGCGAATGCCATCAACCTTCTGCTGCCGGAACTCGGCACCCAAGCCACGAGCCGCCGCCGTGATGTCCCGCACAACTTCAAGCGAGTCCGTTACCGAGCCCCAGGATTTTTGCCAAACCGCGTGCTGGAATGCCGGATTCAGGGCTGGCAGCACAGTGCGGAGCTTGGCGGTATCCCATAGCTCGGACCCATGGCCTGCGGCAGTTTTGGCCGCCCAGGCAGGCTGCGATGCGTCAAAGCTCTGACGTGAATCATAAACACAGGCGGCACCGTCAAAGGCGATCTTGTGCCCGATCCCGGCGGCCTCAAACATTGCTGTCATATCCGCGACGGATGTGCGTCCCAGTTCGGTCATAGCTGCGGACGCACGTTTGAACCTCTCACCCCGCGACGTCTGCCAGAACCGCCAGAACCAGCCGATCTGCCCGGGCATGTCTCGCAATGGAACCTTCAGCGCGCCATCGCGGTCCATCAGCATCTTCAAGGCCGTCCAGTGAATGCCCGGTGTACTAAGAGGATGGATATCGCCATAGCCAATTTGACTGGCGTTTCCGAAAGACGGCCCCCCTTCGCCCGGCGGGAAGGGGTCAAAGACGGTGACATCGTAACCAGCGCGGACCAACTCGAACGCGGTGGCGGTTCCGATAATCCCGGCACCGACGATTGCAACGGATGTCATAGCGATCTTCCCCTAGTCCAACAGGTCAAACGCATCGCCCCAGCAATCGGCAACCATGTATCCAAGCGGGAAAGGATCTGTCGGGTCGATGCCGATCTGATGCATGCCGTGGATCCACCCACGACCCGAGATGCGCGGCAGGATGGCCTGTTTGCCCGCAACGGTTGTCTCGCCAACAAATTCCACCTGAAACTTACTGTCGATGATCGACCGGGCAATGGCCTTGTGGCCCACTGACACCTCGCCCCGCGCGGCCTGCACCGCCATGCGGGCCGCATTGCCGGTGCCGCAGGGCGAGCGGTCAATGCGGCCCGGCGGCAGAATGGTTGCGCCCTTCATCACGCCGTCGGCATCATGGCCAACGAACATGGTGTAGGAAATCCCCTCAAGCCCATCCAGCGTTGGGTGCTGAATGTCCAGTTGCGCATTCACGGCCCGGTGCACACGAGAACCGATGTCTACAAGCTTGCGCGCAGTCTCGGTTGTGATGGCCATATCGAACTGACCGGGATCGATCAGCGCATAGAAAATCCCGCCAAAGGCGATATCGACCGTGACTTTGCCCAGCCCTTCGACCTCAACCACGGCGTCCAGTTGATCCGCATAGCAGGGCGTCATGTCCAGCGTGACCCGCTCGCATTTACCGTCCTTGCAGGTGGCCGTTGCGCGCACCAGACCCGCAGGCGTGTCCAGGGTGACGATTGTCTCGGGCTCGCGCATTTCCACCATGCCGGTTTCCAGCAAAACAGTGGTGACACAGATCGAGTTCGATCCCGACATCGCATGGGCTTTGTCGCCCTGCAAGATCATGAAACCCGCATCCGCTTCGGGCTGGGACGGCGCAAACAGCAGATTGGTCGACATCTGGGCAGACCCGCGGGGTTCAAACACCAGAAACCGACGCAGGCTGTCATCGACCTGATTGAGATAGTTCATCTTCTCAAGCATGGTCTTGCCAGGCAGATCAACCACGCCGCCTGTGACAACCCGCCCAACCTCACCTTCAGCGTGAGCTTCGATCATCGAGATCGTTTTTTTCCAACGCATACAACAGCCTTTCCTGAGGTTCGCAAAAATCTATCTTGTCGACAATCAGAAGACAATCAGTATCTCCGAAAAGACCCGCAACCCCAATTCCCCGCGCCGACCCAGAAAATCAATGACAGAAAACTACTGAGCCCAGCGACCAAAAATTACACAAAAAACAAAACCGTCAGAAGTGATGAGGACAATCTGCCTTCTGTCAGCCGCCCGAAACTAGTCTTCTTGTAGACGCGAGAGATCGACGCACGTCTATATAACCTCTTATCATGCATCAGTTTCTTCCCTGTTCTGCCACATCATCCAATCGCAGAATTTGATCACCCCGGCGACAAAGTGATACGCGCAAGGTATAACCAGATAGTAACTTGGCATCTTTTCCAAAAGCATGCCGCGTAGCAAACCCTCTTTCAGTAGAGCGCCCAGATCACCTACACGAACAGAATTCCTGTGAGCTGTTTGGATCTCCGCAGACATCTGAGGCGCAAGCACACCCCCCGATTTGAAAACGTTACGGCTTTGAACTTACGCCTTAGACCGAAGCAATCCGTCACCGGACATAAGACCCTTGAAGTGTTTTATAGGCACCGCACCCAGACAAACCAGAAACACCCGTCGAAGCGCGTGCAGTCTCGACCAAAGTGACTCGGGAACGCACCAAGACCAAAACGTGAAACTGGGGAATTAAGTGGGAAACCGGAAATTCATGGGTCGCGACAAAACAGAGGTAGACCTGAGTTTTCCTAGTTATATCAGCATGGTGCGGGTGGAGGGACTTGAACCCCCACGCCTTGCGGCGCCAGAACCTAAATCTGGTGCGTCTACCAATTTCGCCACACCCGCAGTGCCAACCCAATGAGCCGGATTGACGTGGTCAATAACAAAGCCTGCGGTGGAGTGCGAGAGGTAAAATTACGTTCGTCGAAGTTTATTTCTCGCTCTCCCACAACTATCCAGTCTTCGGCAAAACACACCTCAATTCCGAACAAGAATGATTTCATTCCGCACCCGAACGATCGAACCCAGTTCAAATTTCTAAAGTGCCACTGTGCTAGAAAAACCAGAGAGGACTTCCTTCGATTTCAAGCGCTGAACAAGTAGTTTTCGTTTCAAGGTCGCTTCAAATCACCTCTTAAATCAAACGCGCTTACGTTGAGTAACCTGATATGCAAAGCGCTAAGACAGGTAAGTCGAGTGTAAGCAATCGCCTCTTCTCAAGAGCTGGCGAACTTTGGCTCCCGTGCCAGGTTCTTTTACTTTTCTTTCTATACAACCACTTAAGAACTAAAAAGCACAATAAATCTACGCGTTCGAACGCTTGGCCTTCGACGTGACACCAAATCCAAAAAAATATTCAAATTTACGAATTCGACCAAAGGTTGAGGGTCTCCGCGGGTCCGGATCATATTTGCGCCACATTTCAAACGCCAAAAAATCTTATTCGCGTCAAAATAACACCGCGTTGCCAGTAATTGATGAAGCGTGGGAGTTAATGAGTCTTTTTGCCTACGGGTACAGTACCAGTTTTTTGCTCAACTCGAACACAAGGGTCTTTGCCGTGACCAATACGATGAATGCCGCTGCTACCGAGCAAGACGCCGTTGGTCTTGCACGCGAAAGTTTCCTTGGGGAATTGAAATCACTGAACCGGAACCATCCGAATACGGGGTTTGGGGTCTCATTGCGCACCCATTCCGGGGGGCACTACCTTCTCGCCAACTCGCGCATGCCACTGCCCAAGACCAAGTCCCAGGGTTTTCCGACAGGCCGACGTCTGGCCATGCTGGAAAACAGCGAACAATTCAGCTCGATCGAGGTTTTGGCGGATTCTAATGCCTATGAAGAGATCGCGCCGGATGTCGAAGCAGAAATTCTGGGCAACGCCCTGAATCTGATCGCCCGGATCGATATCCTGACCAGCAACCCGGATTGTCAGGATCAACACCCCATCGCTGCTACTGGAACCGGAGGCTAACCATGGCGCGCAACGACCATCTTCTGTCCGTTGGCAACGAGGCGCTGACGCCGATGACTTCGGCCATGGCTGCGCTGTCGACGCAGATTGATCAATTGACAGAGGTGGCAGACGCGCGGTCCTCGGCGCGGCTTGCGACGCTAAAGACGCGGATGGAAAACTTTACGGCCAGTGTCACGCTGGTCGGGCAGGTTAAGGCTGGTAAATCCTCGATCGTGAACATTCTGGCCGGACGCCCTGCCCTTCTGCCTTCGGATGTGAACCCGTGGACATCCGTGGTCACGACGCTGAACATCAACACCCGCACCGAAGGCGACAAAAAGGCCAAGTTCACATTCTTCGAACAGGAAGAATGGGACAACCTCATGGTCGGTGGCGGCCGTCTGGGTGAGTTGGCCAACCGGGCTGGCGCCGATGATGAGATGGAGGATATCCGCCGTCAGATCGGTGCAATGAAGGCCAAGTCCGAGTCACGTCTGGGGCAGCATTTCGATCTGATCCTGGGCCAAAGTCACCAATATGACTATTTCGACGAAGAGCTCATCCAGCGTTATGTCTGTCTGGGCGATGAAGACGACCCGGATATCAATCCCAAGACCGGGCGCTTTGCCGACGTCACCAAATCGGCGGAATTGTTCATGGACATTCCGCAGTACCCGATCTCACTGAAACTCTGCGATACGCCGGGCGTAAACGATACTTTCATGGTGCGCGAACAGATCACCCTGCGCAGCTTGCGCGGGTCTGAAGTCTGTGTGGTCGTACTGGCCGCCAGCCAGGCGCTGACCACTATGGATATGGCGTTGATGCGGATTATCGCGCAGTTCGAGAACCGTCAGATCATCCTGTTTGTGAACCGGATCGACGAACTATCCGATCCGGTCAATCAGGTGCCGGAAATCCGTGACCGGATTCAGGACACGCTGAAACAGAACAATATTGACACCAACACCAGCGTTGTGTTTGGTAGCGCGCTTTGGGCCGAGGCCGCTCTAACCGGCAACCCCGACATTCTGAACGAAGATTCGCGCGAAGCACTGAACACTTTCTATCTGGCCGCAGGGTTCGGGGATCAAGCACCCTCGCTTGATAAAATCTGGGCGCTGTCCGGCCTGCCTGACCTGCTGCTGGCCATGAACGAGCGTATCGCCGAAGGCGCAGGCACACGCTTGCTGGATCGTGTCCGTCACCGGGCCCGCAATATTGCCAGCCAAATCCGCGCGACCGCAGTGGCCAAAAACCTTTCCGACGGTCAAGGCGTTGTTCGTGACCTGGATGGTGTAGCACCAGAAGAGGCCATCGCCAAAGTAACCGAAGAATACGAAAAGAAAGCCGCCGCATTGGTCACGTCGTTGCGTGACAAAGTGCTGGAACGCCTGAAGTCAGCCGAGGAAAACTTCGTCAAGCGCGCTACGGATTCTTTGATTGCGCACCTTGAACAAAATGGCGAGCAAGGCACCTGGCAATACGACCCGGCTGGCCTTCGTACGCTTCAAAAAGCGGCCTATTTCAGCTTTGCACGTTCGATGCGCAAAGAGGCTGGTGCGCTTTACAGTACTGCTGCATCGGATGTTGAGGCTCTGTACCAAAAGTTGCTGGGCAACCATCTAGGAGAATTCAGCATCGAGGCACCAATCGTCCCCCGCGTCCCGCCGCCACTTGGTATCGGGCGCACCATCGCTTTGGACCTGCAAAGCACGTGGTGGCGTCGCTGGTGGCAGCGTCGGAAAGGGTTCGAAGCATATGCCGCCGATTACACACGCCTGATCGCATCTGAGGCAAACTCGATCACTAAGGACATCGAGGAAAATCAGATCGCAGCGGTTCTAGAAAACGTCCGGGCCGGTTTGGCCGACTTCCTGCGCGAGCAGAAAGAGACCTTGCTGAATATCTCCGCCTCGACCGAGCAAGACCCGAACCAAGCGGCTCTGATGGCGGGTGTCGCACCCAAAAAATCGCGTGACGACATTCTGGGCGACATCCTGAAAGATCTAAGTAACGAGGCAGCATAAGTAGCGATATGGCAAAAGATTCACAAACCCGCTTCGTATCCCCCAAGGCATGGAACCGCATCGAGCAGTGGTCCAGACGCAAACCAATCTTTGCGTTGATGGGAGAATTCAGTGCCGGAAAGTCGACGCTGATGAACTTTTTGCTGCGATCGCACGCGCTTCCGACACAGGTCACAGCTACGCAATTGCCGCCCGTCTGGTTCAGCTGGGGCAAACAATCAGCCTATGTTCAGCGCCCCGATGGTAGCCGTGAAAACATTGCCGTGGATCAGTTGGATACTGTTGGTGTCAACGACGCCCAGTTCGTTCGCATCTATCTGGAATCCGACATTCTGGAAGCCGTGGATCTGATTGACACCCCCGGAATTTCCGACCCCAAGATTTCCAGCGACGTCTGGCGCCGAGCGGTTGGGCATGCAAATGGCGTGCTGTGGTGCACCCACGCGACCCAGGCCTGGCGTGAAACCGAGCGGGCAACTTGGGTGTCACTGCCGGAAAGACTGCAACATAACTCTCTGCTATTGGTAACGCGTGCGGATGTTTTGGGGCAGAAAGACCGCCAGAAAGTTCTGCGCCGTGTCAACCGCGAAGCGGGCCATCTGTTCAACCGCTCGATCCTGTTCTCGGCCCGCGATGCAATCACTGCCCGCGACAAGAGTGGCGATGCCGAGCTTTGGGCCCGCAGCGGCGGCGGCAAGATGGTCGACAGCTTCCTTGAGATCACCGAACAGATCATGGACAATCGTGCCGATCTGCTGTCGCGCTATCAGATCGACAACACCTTGTCCGCGGCTCCTCGCGTCCAGCCCATTCGACCTAAACGCAAAGCGGAACTGGATGATGAGCCAACACAGCTGAAACTGGTGAACCCAGTCTCGGAGGCAATTGACGAAGACGAAGTTGTAACCAACTTTCCCATTCGTCCCACCCGGGTTGAGCGTCGTACGGAAGATGTCGACCGCGAAGAACGTATTGACGCTGCCGAGGCCGAACGCCTGCGCGCTGAAATGACGTCCGAAGAACCAAGCACAAGCCCGGACCAAGCCGCGGATGAGAACGAGTTGCGCGCATTTTTCAGGGATACGCCCAATAGCAGTCTGAACTTGTCGGAATTTGTAGAATCTCCGGGCAATGAAGACTCGTTCGATCTCTTGGACGAAGATGAACGGGAAGACGAGGACGATCTGCTTTCCGAGGCAGAACCGGTAGAAGAGACGCCCGTTTCGACCCCAACTAATTTCAGCCCATCGCTGGAAGACGATCTGGCAGACACGCCAGAGCAAGCGCAGGCTGCGTCGGAAGAGCCTGAGGAAATGCGGGCTGGGAAGTCGGTCTCATCGATCGCCGCGTTACTGGCCGAACAATCAAACGAAAGTGACGAAGAGTACGAACCGGAACCGGAAACCAGCGGCCTGATGGATATGCAGGTTGTGCCTTTGTCCAAATGTAGCACATCGGAAAAGGCAATTTTAGCCAGCGAAGACAACGAAAAACTGCAAAACTTGCTGAGCGTCCCAGCGGGTGCACCGCTCAGTGCGGCGTCAATGTGGCGCGAAATCACGGCGGACGAAGAGCTGCCTGACAGCGTTGAAGGTATGAAGAACATCTTCAGCGCCTTCCTCGAAGAGTTTGACCAAATCTCGGCCGAGCATTTCGCGCGTCGGGTCAAGGAAAAGGGACATCCGGTCCCAAATGGGTCAAAAAACGGTGGTGCGGAATACCATGTGTTGTGACCAGAAGCGCGGGTGAACGGCGATGACGATCAAAGCCGCACTTAACTCTGCAATGAAAACCATACCCGACTGCATCGCAGCCGGGTATGTCGATATGGAGACAGGGATGTTGCTGGGGACCAACACCTCGGACCCCGACAGTACGGACGTTCTGGACAGTCTTGCCATTGCCGTGGCTAACCTGTTCCAAGGACAGGGAATCAAAGCCTTCGAAGAATTGATACGTACAGCCGACTCCGAAGTCTCTGAAAACCCGGGATTTGGGGAAATCGCGGTGTTTTCGAACGATCGACTGAACATCTTTTTGCGGACCCGGGCGTACCCCGATCATGTGGTCTGCTACATCTGCCGCAGCAGTGCCAATGTTGGTTTGGCGTTGACGAAATCTCATCTGAGCCTCGGTTCCGTCGCGGCCGCAGTTTAGACCGGATCTGAGGGGGTCACGGGATGATGGATACAGACATACTTGAAATGCTTGACGACATCGGGCGTTCGTCTGTAGCGCGAATGACTCCGGCAGTGACGATTGCGGGTGAAACCGCGCAGATACGGCGCGAAAAGGTTTTGCGCACCATACGCGGCACGATTCTGCCCCGTCGTCTGGAGTTCACCGCGGCCAATGGCGATTGCCTCGCCATCGAGGTCAATAGCTCTCGTGTGACGGATGTTTTCCGTGTGCAGTCAGGGGTAGCCCCGGATTTCGAAACGGAATCGCGTGAAGAACTGGCAGGCAAATTGGCCCAACTTGTCAGTGACATCGCATGCTCTCCCGCCCCCTTGGAGTTGATTTCGCTGCAACCGGACACCGCGCTAGAGGCCGATGATGTCGGCATTACGTTCAGCGAGATTGAGGTCGCATGCAAAGGCATCGAGTTGCCTACCGATCCGGTCATTTCTATTGTCGCTACCGACCCAGAGCCAGATTACGCAGAACACAGGCAAGACGCCTCCACCTCTCTGGCGGCTCTTTTCTACGAAGGGTCCGAGCAGTTTGCGCAAGGCCGTGTTCTGGTCGATGGATCGGGTGGCGCACCGCAGCGCGCCGATGGTTCATTCCAAGCAGGTGAACCAATGCACCCGGATGCAGACCTGTTGTCCCGCTTTGCCCAAGACCTTGCCGGATGGGATGGGGATGCGACCACTGCAATGGACCATCCACAACTGATCGTCATGCGCCCATCGGGCGGCAAAGGAACCGGTGTGGCCGTTCTCAACGACGGCGAAAACTTCGCCATGGCCGTTCATGAGGCGCGTAAATTGGGCGCGGTTGTCAGTCTTTGGACTTCTTTAAAGAGGCCGGACGGATGACTACGCCCAAATTGTTCAATTTTTCGATGAATTCGATCCGTGATTACAAGTTACCAGGGTAAGGTTTATGAGTGAAAGCAACCGTCTTGAGTTAATCCGAATTGCCGAGGACATGAACCGGAGCTCTAACGAAGAGACCCGCCAGTTCATCTCGCGCATTGTCAGCGACCTAACAAACCTGAAGCCCTCGATTGCCTTTGTCGGGCAGATCAAGGCGGGCAAATCTCGTTTGATCAACGGCTTCACTGGGCAGGCCGAATACCTGCCTTCGGATGTAAATCCGTGGACGACTGTGATCACCGATATGCACTTCGGCCATCCATCGGGCCGCACCAAAGGTGCTGAATTCCACTTTTTCGATAATCGCCAATGGCAGGCGCTGATCGCCGAGGGCGAAGAACTGCGCAACATGTTCCCTGATGACGAGGACAGCTACAAGCGCGAGATGATCGAAGAACAGGTCGAGGCGATGAAAACTCGCGCCCAGCTGCGATTGGGCGCGAGCTACAAGCATCTGCTGGGTCAGCATCACGACCTTGATGAACTGACTTCGGACGATCTGGCGCGTTATGTCTGCGCCGGGGACGACCCAACCGAGGACGGTGAACACGATCCAGGGTCGGATCGCGGCCTTTACAGTGACATCACGCGAAAGGCCGAAGTCTATTTCGACATTGGCCACTTCCCTTTCCCATTGACGGTGACGGATACACCGGGTGTGAATGACCCGCTTTTGATCCGCGAGGAAATCTCGCGCCAATATCTCAAGGAATCTGACTTCTTTGTCGTGGTTCTGTCCGCGCATCAGGCGCTGTCGCGCGCTGACTTGAAACTGTTCCGCCTGATGCAGGCGCTGGAATTGGGTCAGATCGTCGTCTTTATCAACCGCGTTGATGAACTGGGCGGCGGCGCCGACGATGCAGGCAAAGTCCGGGCGGACGTTATGGATGGTCTGGAAAGGGCGCTTGGGAACTCGGATATCGACGTGTTGATGGGCAGCGCACAATGGGCGCACTACGCGCTGACCGGCGATGACACAGGCATCAACCACGATGAAGTTCTGGCCTGGTTGCGCGCACATCCTGCGCAGATGAAGCAATATCTGGACGGCGTGGAAGAGATCAAACAGGGATCGGGTCCGATCAGCCGCGAAGGTGTTTTGCGTTTTGCCGCGATGATCGCCTCGGGGCTGCCGGACCTGCGTCGCCATGTCACCAGCGCCCTGACCGAAGGTCCCCGCAACGAGCAGTTACGGATGGCCTGGCAGCACCTGAACAGCTTCGCGCAAGGCGAACTTGAGCGCAGCAAAGCTCATCTCCGCGCAATCGAAGATGACATCAGTCCAAATGCAGAAAGCGACGGCGAAAACAACAAGACTCTGACCGAGCTGCGGACACTGGTGACACAAAAAACCGCAGATATCGTCAACGACATGGACGACGTTCTGGCCAATCTGCGCGGCGTGATGGATGACACGGTGGCTGAGTCCGTCTCGGCAGTTGTGCGTGGCCCGAACGGCGATTCACCGTTGCTGGCCAAAGGCGGTGAAACTGAGCTGAATTTTGGTCCCCTGCGCGACCGTATGCGAGAGCTTGTTCAAGGCGCCACGCAGGTGGTCCGCCAACGCATGCTTAGCGAGTTGTACTCGATCGACATGCAAAGCAACGCGGCTCTGCGCGCCCTGCCCGGCTGGCAGGATCCGACGGACAATCGCATGAATACCAGCGCCGTACGATGGTTCCGGCCGGACACTACGGCTCTTACCCGCGGCATTACGGTTGAGCTTCGGGTGACCTGGCTGTCGCGGCTTATCTCACGCAAAAGCGTTGTAGCACGCGCCGAACGCCTGATTGTGCAGGAATTCGAAATGATCGGTGACGATCTGGTCGACACTGCGCGCAGTGATCTGATCGAGCGTTTGAACACGGTTCTGGATCATTTTCTTGCATTGCTGGCTGGGCATCTTGAACAACGGGCCGGAACCGGCCAAACCAATGAACGAACCGAGGCTCAGGCGTCATTTGACCAGGCTCAGCGCATCAGCGAAGAGCTGGGCGCGATTTTCGGCGCGGATGACGTAGACAAAAGACTAGCAGAGGCTGCGGAATGATTGAATTTCCCGGAACCGAACAGGAAGTAAGACAATTTGAACGCTTTCTGAACGCGACCGAAAAGCTGCCAACCGACCCGAATCTGGACAAACTGCGCGAGCGCGCTCTGGCCCATGCCGAGCGGTTGTCCAACGCGGTTAACATCGGTTTTGCCGGAGAATTCGGAGCCGGAAAATCAAGCCTGGCTAATATGTTGGCCGGAGCGGATATTCTGCCCACCGGGCCGCAGCATTTGAAGCTGCCCCTCGTCATTGTTGCCTATTCCGAAATCCCCGAAACCACGGTTGGTTGGTGGGATCGCGAACCCAAAGTTTATTCGGGTATCGCGCTGGAAAAAGCCGCAGTGGACGAACCTGACTTTATCTCAGTCGGTCTGAACACCCCTGCGCTACAGGAAATTTCTTTGTTCGATCTGCCGGGCACGGGTGCGTTGGACGATACGTATAAGGCCACGCTCGATCTTCTGAAGTTTGTCGATTGCGCGATTTGGTGCACCAACGGCACCAATGCCTGGCGCGAGACCGAGCGCCACCTTTGGGCGCAAGTGCCGCAAGAGTTACGCGCGAACAGCCTGCTGGCCGTCACCCACACCGATCTGCCCCCAGTGCGAGACTCGTTAGATCGCGTTGTGTCCAGATTGAACAAGGAAAAGGGGGATTTGTTCCGATCGGTCGTACCCATAGGAACACCGGTTGCTGTGCGCGCCATGGAGCAGGAACCCGAGCCCGATTTTGCCCTGTGGGAAACCTGTGGCGGTCAGAATTTGGCGGAACAGGTTCTGCAAATCGCGTCAGACCGCCGCGCTGCAGATATCGAGGCCGCGCGGAACGATCTGAAGCAGGAATTCCTGCCTTATCTGGAAACATTGGGTGAAGTTGAGCCCGAAGTGGAACCAACGGGCACGGTGACCATGCAATCCACGCTGGAAGCCGCTCTGCCACCGCTTGAAAATCCGATCCTCGAAGACTGGCTGGCGGCCATTGCCAGCATCTACGAAGACCTACGCGAGTCGTCCGACATTGAACCAGCGGCCTTCCTGCACGCGTGTCAGGAAATCGTGGAGGACTTTGCTGAACGCCTAGAGCAAGGTGGTGAAATCGACCCTGCGGCGGACTGGATTCCTGGCGAGTTCGAAAAAGCCACCGACCTGTTGTTACTGTTGCAATTCGAAAGCGGCGACGCGCCTTTGAAAGATGCGATCAGCATTCTGGCACAGCTTAGCGACAACCTGGCCTGGGCCGGTAGCCGCGTAGAGACGGCTCAGCCAAAAACCGGCACTTAATAATTTCTCGTTAAAATTTAGCCGCGAAGCAGCGATTCGAGAGGCCCGGAATCGGGCCTCAATCGCAGCGAGTCCGTTGACTAAGCGGAGACAAACGAGGGCTAACACTACATTTTGTGCAGAGAGAAAATCAACATATTGCATCACCATGGGCCGGCGAACCAATATCTAGTTTTTTCGTAATAACGATCCTTAGTGAAGCCATCAGGCGGCCCCAATAAAGTCAAATTTGAAACGTCTAACCGTCTTAAGTGTCCTGCGGTTGTTTTTGGTTGTGAGTATCGGGGCGATTTAGCCCAGTTGAATTACCGCAAAATGTTTAGAACGGGCGGAATGAAATGAGCCACAACCAGGCTGTCGGTGCATCGCACGACGAACCGAAAATTGAAGGACTTGAACCTGGCGCCAAACTGTTGCGTGGGCAGTACGAAATTCTGCGTTTCCTCAGCAACGGCGGGTTCGGAATTACTTATCTAGCGCGCGACAGCCTTGAGCGGGACGTTGTGATCAAAGAATGCTATCCGGGTGCTTTGTGTGTCCGCGACGGCGACACAGTCGAAGCGGTAAATCCAGACCACAAGGACGACCTGCGCGCCATTATCGACCTGTTCATTCTTGAGGCCCGCAACCACGCGCGCCTGGTGCACCCCAACATCGTCAACGTTCATCAGGTCTTTGAAGACAACAATACCGCATATATTGCGATGGACTTTATCAAGGGCTGCGATCTTCTGGACTATGTCGAAGATTCCGGCAATGAGGCTGGCCCTGATTTTATCGTTCAGGTCACAGAAAAGATGTTGTCGGCGGTGTCGTTCATTCACCAAAGCGGCATGCTGCACCGGGACATCTCACCCGACAATATCCTAATAAACGAAAATGGCGATCCTGTCCTGATTGATTTTGGTGCCGCGCGCGAACAGGCCGCGCATCAGTCCACCGCACTGCTGACGCTGCGGGTAATCAAAGACGGATATTCACCGCATGAGTTCTACGTACGGGGCGCCGATCAGGGGCCAAGCAGTGACCTTTATGTTCTGGCGGCAACTTTATACCATGCCATCAGCGGCGAACGTCCAATTGACGGCCAAACCCGCCTGAACGCCTTCAACAACAGTCAGGAAGACCCCTACGCTCCGCTGGCCGGGCGGTTCAAGGGATATCCGGATGGCTTTCTTGAAGCGATCGACAAGGCAATGGAGGTACATGCCACCGATCGCCTGCAGACCGCTTTGGACTGGCTTCGTATGTTCCGCGGACCGGACGTTATGTTCGACACATTCGACTATCGCCCTGTTTCGGTAATTGTCGCGATGGACCGCAAGGATGAAGAAGCCGAGAAAGCCCGGATCAAGGCCGAAAGCGAAAACGCTGAAGCCGTCGTTACTGCCCTGCTGGCGGGCAACGCCGATCTAGTCCTTGGCAACGAAGACAAGCAAGAGGACGAGCTTGCCAAGTTCACCCCCAAAGAGGAAACCGCGGTCGCCGTGGATACCGTGGTAAAAAGTGGTTCGGGCGGCAACGGCAAGCTGATTGCGGGCGCGGCAGTTGTAGTCGTTGGACTGGCCGCTGGCGGTTTCTTTATGTTGTCAGGGGGCAGCGATGCACCAGAGCCAGAGGTCGCCGCCGCGCCTGAAACGGTACGTACGGAAGACCCGGAAGATACAACAGCTGCCCAAACTGAGGCTGCGGAACCCCAACTTGCGCCGGAACAAGATGAACTGGCGCCTGTACAGGCAAACTCCACTCCGGCACCTGTCGAGCAGGTGAAGGCCGAGACGGCTGTCACAGAAGAGGCTCAAGCCCAGACAGCCGCGCCGGCCCCGGCCGCGTCAGGAACCCCAGCGGACATACAAATTGCGTTCTCGCATTGGGATGTCAAGATTCCTTTCCAGACTTCGCGCAGGCGCGGCTCGACCGGCAGCATCATTGCCGTTACCGGCATCGACCCGAACCAGGATATGTCTGTCGTCGGAGACTGGGTGAAACGCGGTGCGGCGATCTATACGCTGAACGGCGAGCCAGTTCGCGAGAACGCCAGTTTTGCCGCGCAGGTTCTGGACGATTTGTCTGTCGATCCCGACGGATACATCCGCGTGACTGCACGTTATCGACCCTTGGGTAAAACGTTGGCGCAAAACGGTTTGCTGGCGCTACCTGCAATTCGCGTGGTTGGGTTGGAAAACGGCCACGAATTTTCGGTCCGTAACGAAGGCGGCCAGGGTTGGAAAACTGTCGTTACCGCCGTTCCGGCAGACGCAGAAAGCGGCCTGCAGCGCGGAGACGTAATTCTCAGCGAAACGCAAACAGGAACCACCATCGACGGGCAGGAAAGTCTGGACGAGGTGTTGCAGGTACTTGTTGCCGAGAAACAATCTCAGGCCCGTTTGAGCGTTATGCGCAACGGCGCCGAAACGGACGCCGTGATGCAGCTGGCACAGGAGTAATATGACCGGTTCGTAAGTGATCTGTCGCTATGTGAAAACTAAGGGTGGTGCCCGGAAATCCGCCACCCTGACGGGGACCGGCCCGTCGCGACAGGAGCAGTTCGTTTGATTTCCGTTTTTTAGTGCCGTTGTGCCGATGCGCGCAGAGGCGAATAGCAGTCCCACAGGACGATAAGCCCTGTGTCAGAAAGCAAAGGTGTCGACACCATGTTCAAATATAAAAGCCCTCTCAGCCGGCTTCTCGAAGGTGCCGGCAAACCCAAAGAAGCTGAAACTGATACCGAAGCCTCGGTTGAAGAAATCGCAACACCCGAGGACGAAAAACCTCAGCCGATTGCTGATTTTAACGCGCTGCGTAACGCGCTGGCGGGTGGAAACATGTCTTCGGAAACCTACGATGACTCTGATCAGCTCATCCCCGAAGAAACGATGCCCAAATTTGATGAGGGCAAAGAAGAGGCGGAAGACGAATTCGTGATAACGGAGGTCGTCTCAGAAGCGCAAGACAACATCTTTGATGCACCCGAAGCACAGCCGGAACCGGAAGAACAGATCGTAACTCTGCATGTGGCTGCGGAAGAAGAACCCGTCGAGGTGGATGCGCCACAGGCTGAAAACCCCGACGTAGAGCCCGTTGTTGAAGCTGTTGTAGAAACGGAGGAACCCACACAGGCCGAACCCGTTGCGCAGGCAGAGCCAGCACCCGAAGTTAAGCCAGAACCGCAGATTTCTGAACCGGCACCGGCGCCAGCGGACCGTCGCGGTCGCGTCAAGACCACATTCCTGGGCTTTGAACGCGCCGACACGCATGTTCAGGACCTGATGGAAAGCTCGGAACCGGTAGCAAAAACCGAGGCCGCGCAAGAGACATTTCCCGTTGGCTGGCTGGTCGTTGCCTCCGGTCCGGGCCGTGGTTCGTGCATTACTCTGACCGAAGGTCTAATGCAGATTGGCCGCAACGACGACCAAGCCATTCAACTGGATTTCGGCGATACTGGTATTTCACGCAGCAACCACGCTGTGATCGCCTATGACCCTGAAGATCGCAAATGTTATCTGGGACATGGCGGCAAAGCCAATCTGGTTCGTCTGAACGGCAAGCCAGTGCTGAGCACCGTGGCGCTGAACAGCGGCGACCTGATCCGGATCAGTGAAACTTCGATCCGCTTCACCGCCTTCTGTGACGACGGCTTTGACTGGCGGGATGCCTGATAGATGCTGGCAACACCGGCATATGATATTGCGCTGATCCTGGATCAGGGTCAGCGCGACACGCAAGAAGACGCGGTCGCAGCACGGATGTTTGATGCGGCCAATTCCGGTTACGTCGTGATTGCGGACGGAATGGGCGGTCACGCGGCGGGCGAAGTAGCATCAGACCTGGTTATCTCGGCCTGGCGCGAAGCGCTTGATGCCGAACTTGAAGGCGGCGCACCGACCGAAGCCGCCTTGATTGATGCACTACCGCTGGCTGCGATGCAGGCCAATGCCCTGATCGCCAATCATTGCGAGGAACAGGGCGAAGGTTTCAATATGGGTTCAACCCTGTTGGGCGTTCTGCTGCGTGACAATCGTGTGTTTTGGATCTCGGTCGGAGACAGTCCGTTGTACCTGTTTCGTGATACAGTACTGCGTCAGGTCAACGAAGATCATTCAATGGCACCGGTTATCGACGCACAGGTGGCCGCAGGCACACTGACCGAAGCCGAAGGCCGGGATCATCCCGACCGCAATCAGCTGACATCCGTCATCATGGGGGGCGCGATCCCCAAGGTCGACTGCCCCGAGGATGCGCTGACGCTAACTGCTTCGGACGTGTTGATACTGGGCAGTGACGGGCTGCAATACCTCAGCGATGCGGAAATCCAAGGCATTCTGCAAAACAATGCCGAAGCTTGGGCGCAGGACATCGCAGATGCGCTGTGGCAGGCCCTTCGTGCCAAAGGCGACCCGGATCAGGACAACGTTTCAATTGGCGTTGTGAAACTTACAAGAAACTAACCAAGGCAAAGATACAGGACCATGAGACCCCATCTGTTCATATCCAGCCTGGCACTTGCTGCCGCGGCCGGAACGGCCTCGGCGCAAGAGGCTTGCTCGACCTACGAAATCCAGCGCGGCGACAGCCTTCGGGAATTGACGATCGAAGTCTATTCGACCGAAGACTTCCGTATCATCTTTGATGCCAACCGTGATGTAATCGGCAACAATCCGAATGTCATCCGTGTCGGCGACGTACTGACCCTGCCCTGTCTGGAAGATATCGGGCGGGCACCTGCCGCGCCGCAAACCGAAGCTGAGGCGATGGCCGCCGAAATGGCAGCGGAACTGGTCAAAGCCGCCGAGACACGCGCCGCCAAGGCTATTGCTGACGCGGAAGCTCGGGTCGCCGAAGCGGAAGCCGAAGCCAAAAAGGCGAGTGAAGAAGCAGTCATTGCGGCCAAAGCCGCGGCTCGCGAGGAAATCGAAGCCGCACGCGCCGAAGGTGCCGCGCTGATCCGCAACGCGGATGCGGGTGATCGACCGGAAATCCGTGACCGACAGTTGTTGCTGATCACCGGCGGCAACTATGCGCCGTTTACCGATGAAGACCTACCCCATCGCGGGCTGTACACCAACCTTGTGGAAACCGCGATGCTTAGGGCCGCCCCAGAGCAATCTTATAAGATCCAGTTCGTCAACGACTGGTCCTCGCATCTGGATCTGCTGATGCCGACGCTGGCCTTTGACGCGACCTTCCCTTGGTCCCGTCCCAATTGCGAAGAGGCCGAGGCGTTGTCCGACAAGGATCGCGAGCGTTGCGAAACCTACAATTTCTCGAACCCGTTCTACGAAGTTGTGGACACGTTCTTTGCCCGTGAAGGATCGGGTTATGAACAAACCCTGACCCATGCCGATTTCGCAGGCACAACGATCTGCCGCCCCGAGGGCTGGTCGCTGTCACACATGGATGCAGTTGGTCTTTATGAGCCCGCAATCGATCTGATACGCCCGGTTTCGCCGGATGACTGTTTTCACGCACTGATGGAAGGCGCCGCGGATATCGTTGCCATCGAGGCCCATCTGGCTGTCGAGGCGATCGGTCGTCTGGGCTATGAGCACCGCATTATCGAAAACCCCAATCTTGCGGCGATTAAGTCGCTTAACATAATGACCCACAAAGACAATCCGGATGGGGAAGCGATCCTTGAGACGCTCAACCAGGGTCTGGCGATCATGCAACAATCTGGCGAATGGCGTGACATCGTGTCGACAGCGCTGCGTCATCAAATGGAAAACGGCTAGGGCCCGAGCAGGCCTGACAACTACAAAGTCTGGAGGAAGTGGACATGTTTGAATTCAATCTGAAAAAGGTCGTGATGTCGGCCACCGCCGTCACCGCCCTGAGTGCTGGCGCGGCTGCCGCACAGGAAGCCTGTACCAACTACACCGTTGAGGATGGCGACACGATGGCCACTATCGCCATCGCCGCCTATGGCACCTCGAACTATCAGCCGATCTTCAACGCGAACCGGAACGTCATCACCAACCCGAACGCCTTAGAACCGGGGCTGGTTCTGGCCCTGCCCTGTGCAGACGGCAGCCTGCCGAACGGTCAGTCCGCTCAGGAAATCATTGCCGCCGAAGAAGCACGTGCAGCCAGCGTTCAGCGCTCCAGTGTCTATCAGCCGCCGATCAAACTTGTTACTGGTAACGGCTGGGCCCCTTTTGCCGATGAATCGCTGAACGGCGGCGGCGCAATCACACGTCTGGGCACCACTGCGCTGCAGCGTGGTGGCAACGCGCGCGACTATTCGGTCAGCTTCGTGGACGACTGGAACTCGCACCTTGAAACGCTTCTGCCGCTGGGCGCATTCGACGTTTCCATGGCTTGGAACATGCCGGATTGCACCAACCGCACCTATGAATGGTCGTGGGAGACCGAAGTGCGTTGCACCCAATTCGACTCGTCCGTGCCGGTTTATGACATCGTGGTTGGCTTCTACACCCTGCCTGAAAGCGAATATGCAAACGCCACAGCTTTTGATCAGCTGGAAGGCTCGACAATCTGCCGAATGGATGGCTGGTTTATCCACGACCTCGAGCAGGAAGGCCTACACAATGGCGACACCATAACCCTGATGCAACCGATCACTGCGCGTGAATGCCTGGACGCTGTTCTGACGGGTACAGCAGATGTTGCGACTTTCGAAGTTCAGCTGTTCTCTGACACTATGTCAGAAATGGGCCTGACTTCGAACGACCTGGTCGAAAACCCGTTTGTGACGTCGCTGTCCTCGTTGCGTTTCATCAGCCACCGCAGCAACCCGTTCGGCAAGCAGTACCTGGCAATGCTGAACAAGGGCCTGAACGAAATGCGTGAATCGGGCGAATGGTACGCCATCGTGTCCGACACCCTGCGCGAGCACAATGAGAAGCTGATGGCTGCGTCGAACTGATCATTAGGTTCACATAAACAAGACAGGGCCGTTCCAAGGGCCGGCCCTATCAATTCATTGAGTTCCAGCTAGAACCGTCTGTTTCAGAGGTATTGAGGATTTGACTACGGGAATCCCCTAATACCCTCGATAGTTGTAGCTGATACTATGAAAGTAACTTCACCGGAGAGGCGTCGCCTCCCCACTCACTCAAAAAGGGGCCGACTTTTGGGGGTCGGCCCCTTTTTCTATTCGGCAATCAGTTTCCAGGCCGAAGCCACGCCTACTGGCCTGGCTTCGTATTATTAACCGATGATCGCGTTCAGAGTTGCGCTAGGACGCATCACAGCTGCAGTTTTGGCCGGGTCTGTGTGGTAGTACCCGCCCAGATCGGCAGGCGTGCCTTGCGCGGCAGCGAATTCACCCAGAATCTGCTCTTCCTTATCAGCCAGCTCCGTGGCAACCGGCGCGAATTCGGCGGCTAGGTCGGCATCCTCGGACTGCGAAGCCAAGGCTTCGGCCCAGTAACGCGCAAACCAATAGTGGCTGTCACGGTTGTCGGGCTGACCTACCTTCCGGCTGGGTGATTTGTTGTTGTCCAGAATGCCCTGAGTTGCAGTCTCGGCTGCGGCACCCAGTACACCCGCCTTGGCGTTGCCCTTGCTGTCAGCGAGGAAGTTCAGCGATTCACCCAGCGCGCAGAACTCGCCCATCGAGTCCCAACGCAGGTGGTTTTCTTCGACCAATTGCTGCACGTGTTTCGGAGCCGACCCACCCGCACCGGTTTCGAACAGGCCTCCGCCATTCATCAGCTTGACGATAGACAGCATCTTGGCCGAGGTGCCCAGTTCCAGGATCGGGAACAGGTCGGTCAGATAATCCCGCAGCACGTTGCCGGTAATGGCGATCGAGTCGTTACCCGCGGTGATCGTCTTGAGGGTTTGCAGGGTTGCTTCACGCGGGGCAAGGATCTGGAACTTGTCGGCCACGCCAGCGGCCTCAAGCGCCGGTTTCACGTATTTAATCAGCTCGGCATCGTGGGCGCGGTTTGCGTCCAGCCAGAAGATCGCCTCGGAACCCGTCAGACGCTGACGGTCCAGCGCCAGCTGAATCCAGTTCTCGATCGGCGCCTTCTTAACGGTGCAAGACCGCCAGATGTCGCCTTTTTCAACTGCATGCTCATGCAGTGTGTCGCCATTGGCCAGAACAATACGGATCGTGCCGTCAGCGGGGGCTTGGAACGTCGTCGCGTGCGACCCATACTCCTCGGCCTTCTGGGCCATCAGACCGACATTGGCGACGGCCCCAGCAGTCGACGGGTTCAGCGCGCCATTGGCTTTGAAGAATTTGATGGTCTCGTCATAGACACCGGCATAGCAACGGTCAGGGATTACGCAGTTGGTGTCACCCTTGGCACCGGTCTCATCCCAACCCTTGCCGCCTGCGCGGATAACGGCGGGCATCGAGGCGTCGATGATCACGTCCGACGGCACGTGCAAGTTGGTGATGCCTTTGTCGCTGTCGACCATATACATGGAAGGACGGTCAGCCTTCAGCGCATCAATCGCTGCCACGATCTCGGCATTGTCTTTGACGCGATCCAGCAGATCACCCAGACCCGAGTTCGGGTTCACACCCAACGCGTCCAGTTCAGTGCCAAACTTCTCGAATACCGGGGCTAGCCACGCTCTGACCGCAAAGCCAAAGATAATCGGGTCAGACACTTTCATCATGGTCGCTTTCATGTGAAGCGAGAACATGGTGCCGTCTTTTTTGGTGTCTTCGATGGCCTCGGCCAGGAAGGAAGACAGGGCTTTGACCGACATGAACGTCGCGTCGGCCACAGTGCCTTCTTCCAGCGCCCAGCCGTCTTTCAGTACGGTCACGCCGCCGTCTCTGCCAACGAATTCGATTTTCGCATCACCCGCCTGAGCTGCGGTGATGGTTGCCGATTTTTCATTGGCATAGAAATCATTGTCCGACATCGACGAGACTTTGGTCTGGCTGCTCGACGCCCATTCCCCCATCGAATGCGGGTTGTTCTGAGCGTAGTTCTTTACGGCCTTTGCCGCGCGGCGGTCGCTGTTGCCCTCACGCAGAACCGGGTTCACGGCAGAACCTTTGATGGCATCATACCGCGCGCGGATCGCCTTTTCTTCGTCAGTCGAAGGCTCTTCAGGATAGTTCGGGATGTTGTAGCCTTGCGATTGCAATTCCTCGATTGCGGCTACCAGCTGTGGGACCGAGGCCGAGATGTTCGGCAGTTTGATGACGTTTGCCTCGGGCGTTTTCACCAATTCACCCAGTGCGGCCAGATCATCGGAGATGCGCTGCTCATCCGTCAGGTTCTCGGGAAAGGTCGCCAGAATACGGCCGGCCAGTGAAATATCCTTGGTGCCAACACTGACACCCGCCGCCGAGGCGAATTTGCGAATGATGGGCAGGAACGAGGCGCTGGCCAGTTCGGGCGCTTCGTCTACAATGGTATACAATATATCGAAGTTCGATTTTTCTGCCATATTCTTTTACCTTTTTTAAGCCTTTCGGGGCGTGCGATCCAAGAGTGTGCCACATCTGTGTGGCTTGAGCTGGGGCGCGCGTATCCTACCGCCCCAATGGTGACTCTGATTTGACAGGGCTTCCCTTAGAACAGGTTGCGTTTCGGATCAATCCTCAAGTGGCGGCGCAAATTGACACGGTTTGGGAAAAACTGAAGCTACGGCAATAAAATAGGCAAAAATCGCAGCCCAAAACCCAGGATATTGCCACGTCGCCTTCTACCTGACCATGAACCGTCCAGAAACCAGCATGCGTGGATGGGTCGAGGAGATCCACCCATTCGCGTTGATGCTGCGGTACCGGTCGAGCCCTCAAAACCGCGAGGCTGAAAACGGGGTAAGTGAGATCTGGGGGTGTTGGCCGTCGACCAATGCACCAACCAATTCGGCTGTCCCGGGCGATTGGGTCAGCCCCACGTGACCATGGCCGAAGGCGTAAATTACGTCCGGCACGCGTGGCGAGGCTCCAATGACCGGCAAACTGTCTGGCAGCGATGGGCGAAATCCCATCCATTGCCGCCCGCCTTCGGTTTTCAGGCCGGGCATGAATTTTGTGGCTTTGTTCAGCAACGTATCGGACCGCTTGAAATTCGGAGGCAAGTCCAGCCCACCAAGTTCGACCGCTCCACCGATCCGCACACCGCCATTGATCCGGGACACAACAAACCCATGGCCCGAAAAGGTCAGCGACATACGCAGATCAAACGCGCCCTCAGGGAGGGTTGTGTTGTAGCCGCGCTCTGTCTCGAGCGGGATGGTGTCACCTATTGTGCGGGCAATGTGATGAGACCACGCACCGGCGCAAACGACCACCTTGTCGGCCTCGGTTTCACCATCCGGCAAAACAGCCCGCACTCCGCCCTCAATCGATTGCAATGCCCGGATTTCTTGATTTTCGATCCGCCCTCCCCGGCTGCGGAATACTTGTGCCAGGTGCTCGACCCATTTCTTTGGATCGACAGTATTGATCCAAGCTGGTGTGTAACCGGCATGAGTGATACCGGGGCTGAGACCGGGTTGCCGTTCAGCAATCGCCTCACGATTTTGCAGCAGTTCAAATTCAATCCCGTATTGGCGGCGCAATTCCCAAGCCGGCAAGCTGGCGCGATACTCGGCTTCACTTTCATAAAGCTGCATCTGTCCGTCGCGTTGTATCATCGGCTCTCCGTCGACATCAGCGATCAGACGGGTCAATGCGGAGGACGACTGTTCCATCAGGCTAGCCTGAGCGCGCAAACTGACTTTATATGGCCCCGGTCGGCTCGCCTGCCAGAACCGGAACATCCATGGGGTGATCTTCAGCGCATAGGCCGGAGGAATAGACAATGGCCCGAGCGGGTCCAACAACCATTTCGGCGCTTTTCGAATGATTCCGGGTGTCGCCAAAGGTTCAACTGTGGAAAACGCAAACGCGCCCGCATTTCCAGCCGAGGCTTGTGCAGCGACACCATCGCGATCCAGAACCAAAACATCATGACCGCGGCGCTGCAATTCAAGCGCCGTCGTGATTCCAATGACACCGGCACCAATAACCAGAACCTGCATCGTCACAGCTCGTTGTATAAACTGAGAGAGTAAGCGGGCCGAAACACAACGTCATCAGGCTCATGATATGAGCCTGCACTGAAATTAAAATGGTGACGGACCCGTTTCGCCCTTCGTCCTGTATGGCTGTCGTTCACATGCATTCAGCGATCACTCCGCCTTGTTTGGACCAGTCAGCGAACCAGGTTCGGAACAAGTCATATTGCTGTTCGCAGTAATTGCGCTGCGCATCAGTCAACTCATCGGTTTCGTTGAAGTGCATGCGGTATTCGTGCTCTCCGTTCAGCACCAGAAGATGCTTGTAGTACAGCACCAGATCTGGACCTTCGTCAAAGCTTGACAGAACATGAATCGCCTCGGTCAGCTCCTGCGCCCGCAAACGAGCTTCGGCGTTACCCTTGGCGGCCTTTTTGGATAAAGCGGCAAGCAGCAAAGCCTCTTGCGGCAAAGCCGTGCCGATCCCGGTAATAGATCCGGTCGCGCCACAATTTACAAAGCCGTGGTAAACCTCGGTATCTACGCCCACCATCAAAGTGACCTGATCATCCTGACTGGTAATGTTTTCGGCCGCATAGCGCAAATCGTCCTTGCCGCCGAATTCCTTGAAGCCGATCAGGTTAGGGTGTTCGGCCCGCAGTGCAAAGAACAGATCCGCCCGCGTTGCAAAGCCGTAATACGGGCTGTTGTAGATGATGGCAGGCACGTCAGGCGCAGCGGATAGGATCGCCTTGAAGTGATTCTTTTGCGCGGCCGGAGACGTGCCACGCGACAGCACACGCGGGATTACCATCAAACCCACGGCCCCAACCTTTTGGGCATGGGCAGCATGGGCGACCGCGGATTTGGTGTTTATCGCGCCTGTACCAACCACAACAGGTAGCCCGTCTGCGACCAATCTTTCGACGCCTTCCATCCGCTGCTCGTCGGTCAACAGGGGCCAATCCCCCATTGATCCACAATAAACCACTGCGGACATACCAACATTGATCAATTCCCGGCCTTTGCGCACCAGCGCGTCAAAATCAGGCGTACGGTCGGCCTTACAGGGCGTCATAAGCGCAGGCATGGTGCCGGTGAAAACATTGGTCGACATCGGGGCTTTCCTTCCAAAATGCGGACAAAGAGCGGCTTAGTACGGCACTACGACTCGCCTTAACGGATATTGGATACAAAACAAGAAGAATTGAAGCCAAGAAAAAACGCGCCGGTTTAGTGAAACGGCGCGCTCTGTTCGTGGCGGAGACCTACGACTATCGGAACCTTTGACCCGTCTCGGGGTCAAACAGCATGGCGCGGTCTGGCCGGGCGATGATGCCGATCCTATCCCCCTGTCTGCTGCGTTGGTCGTCACGTTCTTCCACGATCAGTTTGTCGCCATTCGGTGCCAGCAAATAGGAATAGCTCACCCCGCCAAGGGCTTCGGTCAAATCGACGGTGCAGGCATCTCCAGCGCGGTCAATTTCAATATGCTCGGGGCGAATACCCAGTGTAACCCGCGTCATACCCGCAGGCACATTTACCGTCATTTCCAGCGGTGCGCTAAGCGCCGGGTGTGAGACTTTGCCGTCGGCATAATCGCACTCCAAAAAGTTCATCGCCGGAGATCCGATGAACCCCGCCACGAAACGGTTATCCGGGTCCCGGTACAGGTCCATCGGCGCACCGACCTGTTCAATCCGACCGTCCCGCAATACAACGATCTTGTCGGCCATGGTCATGGCCTCAACCTGATCATGGGTCACATAGATCATCGTCGCGCCGATTTCGTTGTGCAGCCGCGCAATCTCGACCCGCATCTCAACGCGAAGTTCGGCATCGAGGTTGGACAAGGGTTCATCAAACAAAAATACTTCAGGCCCCCGCACAATGGCGCGACCGATGGCCACCCGCTGACGCTGACCACCGGACAGGGCTTTGGGTTTGCGTTTGAGGTATTGATCCAATTTCAGGATATTCGACGCCTGCTGCACCTTCTGGTCGATCTCGGATTTGGCGACGCCGTTCATGCGCAGACCAAAGCCCATATTCTCGGCCACTGTCATATGAGGATACAAAGCGTAGGTCTGAAACACCATCGCCACGCCCCGCTTGGCCGGGTCCATGTGAGTCACTTCACGTGCACCGATATGGATCTGCCCCTCGGTTGTTTCCTCTAGCCCCGCGATCATCCGCAGCAAGGTCGACTTGCCGCAGCCCGAAGGCCCAACGAACACACAGAATTCACCATCCTCGATTTGCAGATCAATCCCATGAATAACCTGCGTCTCGCCATACCGCTTGATCGCTTGGTTCAGAGTTACACCCGTCATGTCGCTTTTATCCTGTCTTTGTCGGCGTTTTGGCGGGTCTCGGGGAACCGCCAGGCCTGTGCTTCGGCTCCGATCTGTTCGGCCACACGGCGAACACGGGGAACCCAGGTTTCCAACTGTTTAAAGTTCATTCGTTCGGTCGATCCGGTCACGGAAATCGCCCCAAGCATCCGCCCGCCCGATGTCAGGATCGGACAGGCGACGCAGATAATGCCCGGCTCGTGCTCTTCATCGTCGATGGCGTAACCACGGCTGCGAATCAGGTCGAGATCGGCACGCAGCGCGGCCTCAGAGGTCAGAGTCTTTTCGGTGAACCGGTGATAGCTTTGCTGGGATACGGCACGGTCCAAAGCCGCCTCGTCCAGAAAGGCCATCATCGCCTTACCAACTCCGGTACAATAGGCCGGACCGACCTTCCCGGCCTGCGAATACATCTCGACCGGTTGGGCGGCATTGCGCTTGTCGACATACAACACCTGACTGGAATCAAGCTGCGCCAAATGCACTGTCTCGCCGGTTTCGGCGCTCAGCCCATCCAAAAACGGGCGCGCGATCGGGGCCAAAGAGCTTTGAGTCCACGCGGCATGCGCCAACCGGACCAGCCGCAAACCCGGCGTGTAGGTCTGACGCTCTGGATCGTAAGACAACATGCGCTGATTGGTCAGTGTCTGCAGAAATCGGTACAGCGTTGCCTTGGGAAAATTACTGCTTTCCAGCAATTCCGCGAATCGGACGGGGCGCTGAAACGCCGCCACCTGATCCAGCACATCACATGCTTTTCCTATTGTTCCGTCACCTGACATGGGTGCGTAATTCTCCTCCCTTTGACCCAAGGCCGTTGCACGAGGGTCTTGACAAGACTAGCCGAGTTGATGTGTAGTTTTCAATATATAAAACAAAGTTTCACTATTTGGAACTAAATGGGAGCTAAGGGAGGAAACCATGCATTCCATGTTCAAGCGCTCTGCCGCAGCGCTGGCAGCCAGTGTCACACTAGCTGCGCCCGTCGCAGCCGAACTCACCGGTGAGCTTCGAATCTTCCTCGATACGTCGAACCCGGCGCCGCGTGCGACAATGGAAGCGATGATCGAACGGTTTGCAGCACAGCATCCGGGGCTGGAGATCGAAACCACTGTGATCGACCGCGAGGCCTATAAGACGCAGATCCGCAACTTCCTGACGGCGGATACGCCGGATGTTGCAACATGGTATGCAGCCAACCGCATGAAGCCCTATGTCGAGGCCGGTCTGTTCGAGGACGTCTCGGACCTGTGGGCAGAACCTGAGATTGCCGACAATCTTGGGTCGACTAAAGGTGCGATGACCATCGACGGCAAGCAGTGGGGTGTGCCCTATACCTACTACCAATGGGGCGTTTACTACCGCAAAGATATCTTTGACGAACTGGGCCTGAGCGAACCGACAACCTGGGAAGAAGAACTGGCAAACTGCCAGAAGATCGTCGATTCCGGTCGTGCCTGCTATACCATCGGGACCAAGTTCCTGTGGACCGCGGGCGGCTGGTTCGACTACCTCAACATGCGCACCAATGGGTACGACTTCCACAACCAACTCGCCAATGGCGAGATCAGCTGGGAAGACGACCGGGTCAAGCAGACCTTCGCCAACTGGAAGCAGCTGATCGACATGGGCGCGTTCATCGACAACCACCAGACCTATAGCTGGCAAGAGGCGCTGCCCTTCATGGTCAACGGTGAAGCCACCGCCTATCTGATGGGCAATTTCGCCGTCGCCCCGCTACGCGAGGCTGGCTTGACTGACGACCAGTTGGATTTCTACCAGTTCGTCGCCATCAACCCCGACGTTGAACTGGCAGAAGACGCCCCGACCGACACGTTCCACATCCCGGCCAACGCGTCGAACAAAGAAGCTGCACGCGAATTCCTGCGCTTCGTTGTTTCGCCTGACGAACAGACCGAAATCAACAACGGCGCGAATCTGGGGCAGCTGCCAGTGAACGCCAAATCGGCGGTGGATGACGACAAGTTCCTGCAACAGGGGTTTGCTATGCTGTCCTCCAACAGCCCTGGCGGTGTAGCACAATTCTGGGATCGTGACGCACCTGCTGAAATGGCCAAAGTGTCGATGGAAGGCTTCCAGGAGTTCATGGTCAAGCCGGACAACGCCGACCGCATTTTGGCGAAGCTGGAACGCGCCCGTCAGCGCATCTACGACAACTAAACCGGTCAGGTCGGGCAACAGCCCGGCCTGCACCTAAAACCTGCGTAAGGCGGGTACAAACCCGCCTTACTCCTTCTACTCAAACCCGAGTTAGCTCATGTCAGCCGTAGACGCCCCCGAACAGGAAAGCTGGTTCCATCGCAACCAACAGCGCATCGCGCCTTGGCTGTTTCTGGCTCCGGGCCTGTTGTTCTTCATGGTCTATGTGATCATCCCGGTCTTCCAATCCTTCAACCTGTCACTCTATGAGTGGGACGGACTTGGCGCCGCCGAATACGTAGGATTCCGAAACTACGAAGACCTTTATTGGGAATGGGTCGACCGGGATGCGTTCTATATCTCGCTCAAAAACAACCTGATCTGGCTGATCCTCTATCTGGCTGCGATCCCCGCAGGCCTGTTTATCGCTCTGTTCCTAAACCAGACGGTCTGGGGCATTCGCCTGTATAAATCCCTGTTCTTTTTTCCTTTCGTCATCTCTCAGGTCGTCGTCGGGTTGGTATTTACGTGGTTCTATGACCCGACCTTCGGCCTGTTGAATGAGTTCTTGGGACTTTTCGGCCTCGGACCTCTGAACGTATTGGGGGACGAGCGGTTCGTCACGTATGGCATCATCTTTGCCGGGCTATGGCCGCAGACCGCCTATTGCATGATCCTCTACCTCACCGGCCTGAACGCCGTGGACCCTGAACAGATCGAGGCCGGACGTCTTGACGGTGCCAAAGGCGCGCGGATGCTGTGGCACATCATCCTGCCACAACTGCGTCCCGCAACTTTCATTGCCTTTGTTGTGACCATCATCGGAGCGCTGCGCAGCTTTGACCTGATCTCGATCATGACTCAGGGCGGACCCTTCGGCTCGTCCCGCGTGCTGGCCTATTACATGTTCGAGGTCGCCCTGTCCGAATACGGCTTCCGCATGGGATATGGTGCCGCCATCGCGGTCATCCTGTTCCTCATCATGCTCTGTTTCATCGCCTACTTCCTGTGGTCGATGTACCGCGAAGAAAGGGGGCATTGAGATGTTTCCCAAACCTATCGAAAAACAATCCCGCGCAGCGCAGATCAGCTATCAGGCCATGTTGCCACTGGCTTTGCTGTTGTGGCTGGGGCCGCTGCTGGCGGTCGCCCTGTTCTCGGTCAAACCGGCGGCGGATTTCACCAATGCCAATTATTGGGGGATGCCGTCCAGCTTTGAGGGCGCGTTCAACTACGGGCAGGTTTTCTTCAACTCCGACATGCCCAGGTATTTGCTGAACTCATTCCTGATCACCATCCCCACCGTGATCGGATGCGTCGCGCTCAGCTGCATGACGGGCTTTGCACTGGGGATTTACAAGTTCCGCTCGAACCTCTGGATTTTCTTCCTGTTCGTCGCGGGCAACTTCGTGCCCTTCCAGATTTTAATGGTTCCCGTCCGCGATCTGACGCTGCAACTTGGCCTCTACAACACCAAAACCGGGCTTGTCCTGTTCCACATCGCCTTCCAGACGGGCTTCTGCACCTTGTTCATGCGCAATTTCATTCGCGCGCTTCCGTTTGAACTGATCGAAGCCGCGCGGGTCGAAGGCATCAGCGAATGGCGTATCTTCTGGTACGTCGTCCTGCCACTCATGAAGCCTGCGATTGCCGCGCTCAGCGTGCTGATCTTCACTTTCATCTGGAACGACTATTTCTGGGCCGTGGTCCTGACCCAAGGCGCCGAAAGCCAGCCTGTGACGGCGGGCATCACCAGCTTCAACGCCCAGTTCCGGGCCGCCTATCAGTTAATGAGTGCAGGCTCCATCGTCGCGGCTTTGCCGCCGGTGGCCATGTTTTTCCTGATGCAGAAACACTTCATCGCGGGCCTGACCCTTGGTGCCGTCAAATAACCCCGAACCGGAGTTCGCCACATGACCAAGATCACCTTTATTGGTGCGGGTTCCACCATTTTCATGCAGAACATCGTAGGTGATGCGCTGCTGACGCCAGCTTTGGCCGACAGCCACTTTGCGCTGATGGATATCGACCCTGAACGTCTTGCCGAAAGCGAGGCTGTGGCCCGCGCCATGATCCGTTCCGTCGGGTCGGGTGCAACTATCACGACCCACACTGATCGCCGCGCCGCTCTGGATGGGGCGGATTTCGTGATCACTGCTTTTCAAATCGGCGGATACAAACCCTGTACAGTGACCGACTTCGAAATCCCCAAACAATACGGCCTACGCCAGACCATCGCCGACACGTTGGGCGTTGGCGGCATTATGCGGGGCCTGCGCACAGTTCCGGTTCTGTGGGATGTCGCACGCGACATGATGCAGCTCTGCCCCAACGCAACGCTTCTGCAATACGTCAACCCGATGGCCATCAATACCTGGGCACTGGCCGAGCAATTCCCGACGCTGAAACATGTTGGTCTCTGCCACTCGGTCCAGAACACGGTCGAGGAATTGGCACACGATCTGGACCTGCCCAAGGATGAGTTCCAGTATAAGGTCGCAGGCGTAAACCACGTGGCATTCTTCCTGCGGCTGGAACATCAGGGCCGTGACCTCTACCCAGCTTTGCGGCAAGGCTATGCCGGTGGTCAGTTCCCTAAAGCTCCACTTCTGATGCCCCGCTGCCCCAACAAAGTGCGGTACGAGGTGATGGACCATCTTGGCTATTTCTGCACCGAAAGTTCCGAGCATCTGGCCGAATATGTGCCGTGGTTCATCAAAGACGGGCGGCAGGATCTGATCGAGCAGTTCTCAATTCCGTTGGACGAATACCCCACCCGTTGCGTCGAACAGGTTGAAAACTGGAAAGAACAGGCCAAGACCCTGACCGATGGCCGCGACATTGAAGTCTCTCGCAGCCACGAATTCGCCGCCGACCTTATGAACGCCATTGTCACGGACACGCCTTACACGGCCTATGGCAACCTGCCCAACACCGGCCAGATCCCGCAATTGCCCCTTGGCGCGGCGGTCGAAACCCCCTGTCTGGTCGACAGCAACGGCGTGCAACCTTCGGTCGTCACAGACATCCCGCCGCAACTGATCGCGTTGATGCGCAGCCAGATCAATGTGCAGGAACTGACAGTGCGCGCTCTGGTCGATCAGAACCCCGAATTCATCTACCACGCCGCCATGATGGACCCGCACACCGCAGCCGAGTTGGACCTTCGCCAAATCCAAAACCTCGTCACCGATCTTCTGACCGCCCATTCCGATTGGCTGCCAGACTGGTGCCGCCCAGCCAAAGCCGCCTGATCTTCATCTTTTCCAAAATACTCAAATCCTGATCCTGCCACAAAAAGCATCGCCAAAATGACAAAACGCCGTTCACAACACTGGTACGGGAAGCTCGACAAAGACGGGTTCATCCACCGGTCATGGATGAAAAACCAGGGCTTCCCCGATCACGCCTTTGACGGGCGACCGATCATTGGCATCTGCAATACGTGGTCGGAACTGACCCCCTGCAACTCGGGCCTGCGCGATCTGGCCGAAGGCGTCAAGCGCGGTGTGTGGGAGGCCGGAGGGTTCCCCGTCGAATTTCCGGTCATGAGTTTGGGTGAAACCCAAATGAAACCCACCGCTATGTTGTTCCGCAATCTGCTTGCGATGGACGTCGAAGAATCCATTCGCGCCTATGGAATCGACGGCGTCGTCTTGCTGGGCGGCTGTGACAAGACCACGCCAGGGCAACTGATGGGCGCAGCCTCGGTGGATTTGCCATCAATCGTGGTCAGTTCCGGCCCGATGCTGAATGGCAAATACCGTGGGCAGGATATCGGTTCGGGCACTGATGTCTGGAAATTCTCCGAAGCCGTGCGCGCCGGTGAGATGACCTTGCAGGACTTCATGAACGCCGAATCCGGCATGTCCCGCAGCGCAGGCGTCTGCATGACCATGGGCACAGCCTCGACCATGGCCTCGCTGGTCGAAGCGATGGGCATGTCATTGCCCACCAACGCCGCTTTGCCCGCAGTCGACGCCCGCCGCATGGCCTTGGCGCATCTGACCGGCAAGCGGATTGTCGAGATGGTGGACGAAGACCTCAAACCCTCGGACATTTTGACCAAAGAGGCGTTCGAGAACGCCATCCTCGCCAATGCCGCCGTGGGTGGGTCGACCAATGCGGTGGTTCACCTGTTGGCGCTGGCGGGTCGCGTGGGGGTGGACCTGACGTTGAAAGACTTCGAAATCGGGTCGGAAATCCCCCTGCTTGTGAATTGCATGCCCTCAGGCAAATACCTGATGGAGGACTTCTGCTACGCAGGTGGCGTGCCGGTGGTGCTGAACGAACTTAAACCCTTCCTGCGCCCGGCCAAAACAGTTTTGAACAAAGATATCTCAGCCCACTACGAAGGGGCCGAGTGTTTCAATTCAGACGTCATCCGCCCCTTCAACGACCCGGTGAAACCCGCCGCAGGTCTGCGCGTATTGCGTGGCAACCTAGCGCCGAACGGAGCCATCGTAAAACCGTCGGCGGCGACAGACGAACTGCTGGAGACCGAAGCCGAAGCCTATGTGTTTGAGAATATCGAAGACCTTAAAGCCAATATTGACCGCGACGACCTGCCGGTGACACCCGAGACCATTCTTGTGCTCAAAGGCTGTGGACCCAAGGGCTATCCGGGCATGCCAGAGGTCGGCAACATGCCGATCCCGGCAAAGCTGGTGAAGGAAGGCGTCCGCGACATGATCCGCATCTCCGACGCCCGCATGTCCGGCACTGCATACGGCACCGTCATCCTGCATGTCAGCCCAGAGGCACAGGCCGGCGGCACGCTAGCACTGGTCAAAACCGGTGATCGAATACGCGTGTCGGCCGGCAACGGCACGCTGGACCTTTTGGTCGATGAAAAGGAACTGGACGCACGCCGAGCCGCATGGCAACCGGACGATCCGCATTACACCCGCGGTTACGCAAAACTCTATATTGACCACGTACTGCAGGCCGATCAGGGCGCGGACCTAGATTTCCTTGTCGGCAAAGACACCCGCCTTGTGACCAGAGAGAGCCACTGATGGATCAAACAGCCACCTTTCACGATCTCAATGGCGCTTCGGTCTATATTACCGGCGGCGGTTCCGGTGTTGGCGCGGCTCTGACCGACGGGTTCTTGGCGCAGGGCGCCAACGTGGCCTTTATCGGACGTTCGGACGCCAGTTCTTTTGTCGACGAAATGCGCGAAAAACACGGTCGCGCGCCTTTGTTCATGCAGGGCGACATGACCGATACCGAATTGATGCACGCCACCATGGCCAAGGCCGCCGAGGCGCATGGACCGCTCAAGGTGCTGGTCAACAACGCGGCCAATGACAAACGCCATTCGCTTGAGGAAACTACCACCGCATTCTGGGACTGGATGATCGAGGTCAACCTCAAGGCCTATTACTTTGCCTGTCAGGAGGCCGCGCGTCAGATGCAGGGCGAAGGCGGGTCGATCATAAATTTCAGCTCGATCAGCTACATGATGGGCAACGCAGGCTATCCGATCTATACGACGTCCAACGCTGGGATCACCGGTATGACGCGGTCTTTGGCGCGCGAGCTGGGGCCGCAGAACATCCGCGTCAACGCTTTGGCACCGGGCTGGGTACTGACGCAAAAACAGTTGGACATGTGGGCCACGCCTGAAGATTTGGCCGCCCATATGGATCGCCAGTGCCTGAAAGAACACCTGACGCCAGAAGACATGATTGCGCCGACCTTGTTCCTGGCCTCACAAGCCAGTAGGGCCATGACCGGTCAGTGCATAGCCGTCGATGGCGGCGTTGTCGTAACGGGGTAGAGCCATGAAGACAGAATGGATTGCGGTCGACTGGGGGACGTCTCATCTGCGTGCTTGGGCGATGCAGGGTGACAAAGTTCTGGACCAAGCTCAGTCGGACAAAGGCATGGCGCGGGTAAAGCGAGATGAGTTCCAACTTGCCCTGTTCGAGCTGATTGAGGGTTGGCTGGGCAAGGCACCAATCGACGTGGTCGCATGCGGTATGGTCGGAGCCCGGCAAGGCTGGGTCGAGGCACCCTATTCCACCGTTCCCTGCGACCCCACCCCGGTTACGCCGTTTCGCGTGCCTGGCACCGACCCCCGCATCCGGGCCTTTGTAGTGCCTGGGCTGAATCAGGTCTCTCCGCCGGACGTGATGCGGGGCGAAGAAACCCAAATTGCCGGTTTTCTGGCCACTCGCCAGAACTGGGATGGCGTGATCTGCCTGCCGGGGACACACACCAAGTGGGTGCAAGTCAGCGCCAGTGAGGTTGTCAGTTTCCGAACCTTCATGACGGGCGAGATGTTCGATCTGCTGCAAGGGCAATCGGTTCTGAAACACTCGGTCGGTGATGGCTGGGACGATGCCGCCTTTTCCGAGGCAATGTCGGATACCCTGTCAAAACCGGAACAACTGGCCGCGCGATTGTTCGGTCTGCGGGCTGCCGATCTGCTGCAGGGGCAGGATGGCGGCGTCGCAAAGGCCCGGCTGTCGGGTTATCTGATTGGCGCCGAGCTGGCCGCGACCCGCCCGTATTGGCTGGGTCAGCAACTGGCGATCATCGGGGCCGAGGGCCTGTCTGAAATTTACGCCAAAGCACTGCAACAACAGGGCGCTTTTGTTGAAACCGCCAACAGCACGCAATGCACATTGGCAGGTCTGCAACAAGCCCGCAATCTGACAAGGCAAACCGCATGAGTCGCCCCATCATCGCCATTCTGCGTGGCCTGACCCCTTCTGATGCCTTGGCCACAGGTCAGGCTCTGATCGACGCCGGCATCGACAAAATCGAAGTGCCGCTGAACTCTCCTGATCCTTTGGAGTCAATCGGCCTGATGGCCAAGAAATTCGGAGACCGTGCCCTGATCGGCGCTGGCACCGTTCTGACGGTTCAACAGGTCGATGCCGTGGCGGGTGTAGGCGGCAAGCTAATCGTGTCGCCGAACTGTGACCCCGAAGTAATCGGGCGCACCCACAATCTGGGTTTGGAAAGCTGGCCGGGCATTTTCACCCCGACCGAGGCTTTTGCTGCTCTCAAAGCCGGGGCAACGGGGCTGAAGCTGTTCCCCGGTGCATTGGCTGGTCCAGCAGGCTTGGCCGCCCTGCGCGCAGTGCTGCCAAAGGGCACGCAGGTCTATGCCGTGGGCGGTGCGGGTCCAGAAAATTTCGACCAGTGGATCAAGGCCAGCGCAGATGGATTCGGCATCGGCTCGGCGTTGTTCAAACCCGGTATGGCCGTCACTGAGGTCGCAGAACGGGCGGCGCAGATCGTGGCCGCGTATGATGAGGCCGCCGGATGAGCTCTGTCTACGACGATCGTCCTTGCGAGTTGGGCGAAGGGCCTTTGTGGCACCCGGCACGCCGACAACTATTCTGGTTCGACATCGCGGGCAAACGCCTGATGACACAGGAAAACGATGCTCCCAAGAGTTGGCAGTTTGACGAACATGTCTCGGCGGCGGGCTGGGTTGATCGAGAAACGTTGTTGATCGCCTCTGAAACGGGACTGTGGCGCTTTAGCCTGACGGACGGCCAGAAAGAACTGGTTACGCCGCTTGAGACCGACAATCCGGTCACGCGCTCGAATGACGGGCGCGCGGACCCGTGGGGCGGGTTTTGGATCGGAACGATGGGCAAAAGTTCCGAACGCGGCGCTGGTTCGATCTATCGTTTATATCAGGGTGAGTTGCGGCGGTTGGTGCCCGACGTCACCATCTCAAACGCGATCTGCTTTGCCCCGGATAGGTCCTGCGCTTACTACGCGGACACGGTGACAAAGCAGGTTAAGCGCTGGCCGCTGAACTCAGATTCCGGCTGGCCGGAAGGTGACAGCGAAGTATTTCTGGACCTCCGCGTCGACTGTTTGAACCCCGATGGGGCAGTGGTGGACGCTGAAGGCAACATCTGGATCGCACAATGGGGGGCCAGCCGTGTCGCAGCCTATACCCATGCAGGTCAATTCCTGACCGCCATTTCATATAACGCTGCGCACACGTCTTGCCCGGCATTCGGCGGCGAGGATCTGACCACACTGTTCTGCACCACAGCCCGTCAAGGTTTGGACGCCGACGCGCTGGCCGCTCAACCCACCAATGGCATGACCTTTGCGGCCACCGGCGCTGGCAAAGGACAGGCCGAACACAGAGTCCTCTTATGAACCCCGAACTTGGCGTTTGCTATTACCCTGAACATTGGCCCGAAAAAATGTGGGCCGAAGACGCCGCCCGCATGGTCGAGACCGGCCTGACATGGGTGCGGATCGGTGAATTTGCCTGGAGCCGGATGGAACCGACACCCGGTGAGATGCACTTTGACTGGCTGGACCGCGCGATTGATGTGTTGGGGGCAGCGGGGCTGAAAGTGGTTCTGGGTACGCCAACAGCCACGCCGCCGCGTTGGATGCTTGAGAAGCATCCCGACATGCCGGCCGTCGATGCGCAGGGGCAGCCCCGCAAGTTCGGCTCGCGCAGGCACTATTGCTTTAGCCATCAGGACTACATCGTGGAATGCGTCCGCATTGCACGGGTCATGGGCGAACGATATGGCCGCAACCCGCATGTCGCCGCGTGGCAGATCGACAATGAATATGGCTGCCATGATACGACCGTCAGTTACAGCCAACCGGCTTTGCACGCGTTTCGGCTCTGGCTGGCAGACCAATACGGCTCGGTCGAAGCCTTGAACGACGCATGGGGCAATGTGTTCTGGTCGATGGAATACGACAGCTTCGAACAGATCGATCTGCCTAATCTGACCGTGACCGAGCCAAACCCCGCGCATGTTCTGGCCTTCCGTCGGTTCAGCTCTGATCAGGTGGCTGCATTCAACAAGGCGCAGGTTGATGTGCTGCGGCCGCTGACCGATGCACCGCTGCTTCACAACTACATGGGCCGGGTTCTGGATTTCGACCATTTCAAGGTGGGCGAGGATCTGGATATCGCCACATGGGACAGCTATCCGATCGGGTTCCTGTCTGACCGGCTTGAGGCGGATGACGCGCATAAGACCGCCTTCCTGCAACAGGGCGACCCGGACATGCAGGCATTTCACCACGACCTCTATCGTGCTGTAGGCCGGGGCCGGTGGTGGGTGATGGAGCAGCAACCGGGTCCGGTGAACTGGGCACCCTACAATCCTGCACCCCTGCCGGGCATGGTGCGCCTATGGTCGCTTGAGGCCGTGGCGCATGGGGCCGAAGTGGTCAGTTATTTTCGTTGGCGTCAGGCCCCGTTTGCACAAGAACAGATGCATGCCGGATTGTTCACAGCGAATAACAAACCCGCCCCGGCACTGGCAGAGGCGCGTCAAACTGCCGACGATCTCGCGCAGCTCGGCCCGGTCACACAGGTACAAGCAGACGTGGCGATTTTGTTCGACTACGCGTCGGACTGGGCCTGGGCGACACAGCCGCAGGGCGCAGGGTTCGATTACTTCCGACTGGTGTTTTCCGCCTATCGCGCATTGCGACGAGCAGGGTTGTCAGTTGACTTCATTTCGCCGACCCAAACACCCAAGACGGGCTATAAGCTGATCCTGGCCCCCGGATTGGCCACACTGAACGATGATTTCGCGCATCGTCTGACCGCATGCAGCCAATTGACCATCCTCGGCCCCCGCAGCGGCGCGATCACGCATGATTTTCAGATACCGGAAACAGGACGCCCCGGCCTGTCCGGTCTGGATTGCGACGTCGATCTGGTCGAAACCCTGCCTCCGAACGTGCAACGGGACGTGACCGGAGGCGGCGCGGCGCTGCACTGGATCGACCGCCTCTCTGGTAGCGCGGCGGACCTTCTGACCTATGTAGACGGAACGCCGGCGCTCAAAGGGCAAGACGGCCTTTGGTATCTTGCGGGTTTTCCAGATGAGACCCTTTGGGATCGCATCATCACCATGGCGGCGCAGCAGGTCGGTCTTGCCTTGAATCCGCTGCCGCCGGGATTGCGCAGACGCGAGACTGAGCGACACGTGTTTCTGATGAATTACAGCGCCGAAACCGTTCGATGGGACGGGCACGAAATCGCGGCATGCGACGTCGCCATCCTGCAAAATGGCACGCCCGAAGAGGGTTAACTCTCCGGGCGCGTGTTGGTTGTGTTGACCAGTGTTACTGGTCGTTCTGCAGCGAGTTGGGATCGAAGGCACCGCCAAATCCACCATTGCTGGCGGGTGGCGTCTCGGGCTCTGCTTCGCCCTCTTCGTCACCGCCAAGTGTATTCGGCGCAAACACGTTGCCAAAACCACTGTTGTTGGATGGTTTCGGGGCAGATTGCTGCGCACCGCCCTGTTCTGCTTCTTCGGCTTCACGCTGTTTGCGGCGTTCTTCACGCTGCTTGCGCAGCTCCTGAATGCGCTGTTCGGCCTCAAGCTGCTTTTGCTCTTTGACGTTGGCGATGCACTGGGCCGGGTTGTAGGCCGTCGCGGTGCCGACCACCGTGATCGTGGCAACAGCGAAGACAACAACCAAGACCGCAGCCATATTACCTGCAAAGAAGCTGGGCAATTTGATCTTGCCTGCCAGTTCTTCGACCGTGGCTTGCTTGCGCGCAGCAGCAACCAGTTCCTGACGTTTCAGCTTGGCTTCGTTCAGCAAGGCAAAGAACACGGTCAATGCCACAATGATGAAAGCCAGTGCCGAGATTGACGGCGTGATCCCATACCGCACCTTCTGCGCCAGTTCGATGGTCAGCGTCGGGTACTCGCCGAAGGTGAAGGTGGTGGTGTTGTAGTTCTCGAACGAAGCGAGGAACGCCAACACCGCCGCTGACGCAATCGCCGGGCGCATGAAGGGCAGCAGGATCTTGCGGAAGGCCTGCGCATGGCTTGCCCCCAGATCCAGCGCCGCCTCGGTCAAGGCGATGTCATAGCGCTGCAGCCGCGCCACCAGCACCAGCATGCAGTAGCTGGCGATAAAGGTGGACTGACCAATCACAGTCAGGAAAATCCCGTTCGACAACACACTGTCTGCGCCCAGCCCCAACATTCGGTTGATCCGGTCCCAGAACACCAGCGTCGAGATACCCAGCACCACGCCCGGGATCAGGATCGGCGCGATGATGATCGTGTAGTAGGTCGCGCGCAGTTTCGGCCAGATCTGGGTCAGCATCAATGCGCCCGCCAGACCCATCGCCACCGACAGAACCACTGTCCCGGCGCCAATGATCAGCGAGTTCTTGATGCCGTTCAGGATGCGCTGATCCTGAAACAGCTCTCCGAACCACTGGAACGTCAGGCATTCCCACGGCGTCATCCTCGGGAACACCGAAGAGTTGAACGCCGTGACCGACATGATCACCAACGGGCCCAGCAGGTATAGGAAGAAGATGACCAGATAGACCCAGATGCTTATGCGGAGGAAGGAATTGTTCATTTCCCGATATCCCCCATGTTCACCTTGAACACGCGCATCATTGCCAGCACGAACAGGATACAGGTCACCAGCAGCACAATCGCGTATGCGGCCCCCTGCGGCCAGTCGTTGTTGTCATTGAACTGCTGATAGATCAGCTGTGTGAACCACAGGCTGGACGGCCCGCCCAGAATCTGCGGCGCGGCCAGTGCACCGGCAGACAACATGAAGACCATCGTACAGCCTGAACTGATCCCCGGTTTTGCGTAAGGAATGACCACCCGCCAATGAATCCGCCACCAAGGCGCACCCAAATCCCGCGCGGCCTCGATCTGGTTGCCGTCCAAGCTTTCGATCACGTTGTAGATCGGGAAGATCATCAGCAGGATATAGGCGTAGCCCAGACCGGCATAGAGAGCGATATCATTGCGGATGAAGTCAAACGGCGTATCCCAAATACCCAACCCGACGAACAGAGTGTTCAAAACGCCAGTTTCACCAAAGATGATCCGCAGGGCAAAAGCTCGCAGGATCTCGTTGATCCAGTAGGGGATGATCAGCATAATTGCGAAGATGCGGATATGGTTGCCCTTGGACTGGCCAAGATAGTAGGCAATCGGATAACAAATGATCAGGTTAAAGATCGTAACACAGACCGCAGCCAGCAACGTCCGGAAAAAGACGCGCAGATCGACAGCGTTATAGTCCTGACTACCGCCTTCGGGACCGTAGATCAGGTATTTGTAGTTCTCCAGAGTATAGACGTCCTTTGGCCCGCCAATCTCGGGCGGTGGAAGGTTCGGACGGAACGAGAAATCCAGCATCGACAGCTGCGGCAGGATGATCAGGCCGATGGTCCAGAACAGGACCAGACCCAGGATCGCCAGCCCCATGCCGGTGCCGTTGCGGTTGAAGAATTCCTTCAGGAACTTGGGCATGTGTCAGACCCTCTTATTCCGCAGCCAGTTCACCCGCTGGTACCAGAACCGCATTATGCGTCTCGTATTCCAGCGTGATGTTCTGACCGGTGTGGTCCTTGAAGGACTGACCGTGGTTCGGGATCGACACCTTGATTTCTTTGCCACCCTCACCTTCGGTGAAGATGTTGAAAACATTGCCCTCAAATTCCTCGTGGTTCACGCGAGCGTTGACAAAATGATCTCCGGTCGCGCCGTCGGCGGCGATGGCAAAGGCTTCGGGGCGGATGAACAGCATGGCGTCATCTCCCTCTTTCATCTTGCCTTGGTTCGCTGTGGAGACTCGTGCCACCAGATCGCCCGAACGGTTGGTTGCGATCATCGCCTCGTTCCCCATGACCTGCTTGATCTTGCCACGGAACACGTTGTTTTCACCCACGAACGAGGCCGCAAAGGCCGTGTTCGGGTCGTTGTAGATGGTCTTGCCATCGGCAATCTGGTCGATCACGCCGGCGCGCATGACGGCGATATTGTCCGACATAGTCAGCGCCTCACCCTGATCGTGGGTGATGTAGATAAAGGTAATTCCCACGCGCTGTTGAATCTCGCGCAGCTCGGTCCGCATATGCTGGCGTAGTTTCAGATCCAGCGCCGACAGAGGTTCGTCCAGCAACAGCACGTCCGGCTCAGCGCAGAGCGCACGCGCAATGGCGACCCGCTGACGCTGTCCGCCGGACAGTTCGCTGGGCAACTTGTCGCCCTGCCCCGGCAGCGCGATCATGTCCAAAAGCTCATCAGCACGCTTGCGGCGTTCCTTGGCGCTGGCGCCCTTGATCTCCATCGAGAAGGTGATGTTTTCCCAGACTTTCATCAGCGGGAACAGCGCGAGGTTCTGGAAAATCAGCGCTGTAGGACGCTTATTTGGACCTATACCCTCCATGTCGTTGCCGCCGATCAGAACCCGCCCTTCGCTGGGGTCCAGAAAGCCCGACACAGCACGCAGGATCGTGGTCTTGCCACAGCCCGAGGGGCCAAGGAACGAAAAGAAGTCGCCCCCGTTGATGTTCACATTGGCATCCCTGACGGCGACAAAATCGCCGAAACGGATCCACAGGTTTTCCAGATCTACACCGACCCCTGCACTCATTTTAGGTATCTCCGTCTGGTGCGGCGGCTGACCGCACCGAAATAGCATCCGTTACGCCATGGCGGCGCACAGGTTGAAAGCCCCCCGCGCAATCGCGGAGGGCATCTTTTCAAAGCGATCAGGCGCTTTTGAACTTGTTGACGAACTCGGTCCGGGTTTCCGCATACCAAGGTGCTTCGGCCGGCCACGGGTTGAGGTTGGCCAGTGAGTCACCCGGATAAGCTTCGGCAAAGTTCTTCTTGTAGGTATCGCCAGAATACTGGTCGGCACCCAGAACGGGCGAGTTGTAACCGTGGCTGTCAATCGCCACACCGGCCGGTTTCGCCTGATAGGCGAAGTCGATGAAGGCATAGACCTGGTCGATGTTGGCCGCGCCCGAGGGCATCGACATACCGTCCACCCAAGCCATCGCACCTTCAATCGGAGCTTGATAATGCACCGGCTCACCTGCGGATTTCAGCGCCAGTGGCGGCCCATCCCATGTCTGACCCACAACCACACCTTCGTTCAGCAGGCCGTTCTTTTGGGTATCCGCATCGTTCCAGATCAGCTTGATCCGGTTCTTGCGTTCGATGCACCAATCGGTGATCTGACCCCAAACCTTGCGCATGGTTTCTTCGTCGCCATATGCGGCCCAGACCGAGCCCGGCTCCATTTCACCTGCACGCTCCATGTAGAGACCCGCGCCCAGCATCATCGAATGCGCGCGACCCATGGTCTTACCCGCGTTTTCTTCGGACCAGACATCGCCATAAGACGGCGCGTCGCCCTCGGGCAGCCACAGATCGGTGCGATAGGCGATCCCTTCGGTGCCCCAGATATGCGGCAGCCAGTGCGCGCCGCTGTCACCAAAATTCCAAGCATCGGTGCCAATTGCTGCCATCGCCGGGTTCACCAGATCAATCGGAACCTTGTTCATATCGAACGGCTGCAGCAGTTCCAACGGCTCCCACTGCAGCGAGCGGTTATTGGTGGGCGAAACGATGTCAAAGCCCTGACCCTTGGTCGCCTTCATCTTGTTGATGATTTCTTCGTTCGATCCGATGCCGGTGTAATTCACCTTGATACCGGTCAGGGTTTCGAATTCCTGAATAAACGAAGGCGGCAGGTAGTCCGACCACATCAGAATGTTGATCTCACCCGAAGATGCCAGTGCGCTTTTGCTGTAAAGCGGCGCCGCAAGGGCAGCGGCCCCCGCACCTTTCAGCACTGTGCGTCTGGAAAGAGTTTTCCGTTCAGCCATGTCCGATTCTCCCGTTATTGGACTGTTTTGATTTTTTTGATTGCCTGCACGCTAGAGCTTTGCGGCCAGCCTGTCAGTTATAAAATGCAGCGACCCTAGTTCAAAGTTATGCTTTGCAGCCAACAGGTTTGGTGGTTCGACAAGATCACAAATCCCGCCAGACCGAAACACCATAAGGTGGGATTTCTGAACCTCCAAACAGATACTCACGCGCGCTGTCAGACAGTAGCGACAGTGCGCTTGGACCATAGTTAAAGGCAAATCCCAACTCTCCGCGATAGGTGATCCGTAAATCCGGATCGCAGTCTGTGACAACAATATTCGCCCAGTTCAATGCCTCGGTCAGGACGGTGTGCAAAAAGCGGCCACGCGGGATCATCGCCAGGTACATTGCGCGGTCAGAGCGCACGATCGCCGGACTTCCATCCCGATATACGCTGGAAAAACAGGCAATTACAGTTTCCCCGCTCTCCACGATTTCGCGCCAGCCCGTAAATTCGTGCGTCGTGCCGTCCAAAAGTCGAACCGATTCACCCGCCAGATCCGGTAACGATTCCACACGCTGGACCTTGACCCCAATCAGATCGGTCAATTCGCCGGGCGGCAAGTTCGGCGGCGTGTGCATGTTCGCCGTCTTACTGCCTGCCCGCGCGCCGATCAGCAATTTGGCCTGGCTGTCTCGCAGTCGCGCAGCGAGTTCAGGTGAGACAATCATGCTTTGAGGGACAACAATCAGAGCATATCCGGTCAGATCATCCTGAGGCCCGACAATATCCAGATCAACGCCAAGCGCGCGCAACCCCGCATACCACTCACGAAAGATCTGAGCATTCGGAAAGGCATCATCATGCGGCAGGATATCCGTTGCCCAGATGGACTCGTAGTCCATCAACATAGCGACCCGCGCCCTAGCGCGCGTGGTTGCTGGCAAAGCCGCACGCTCGGACACCACCTGAGCCAACTCTACCGCCGCTTGATCCAAACTGCCGTCAGACCGCAGCAGCGCGGTATGATATTGCTCTTGCGCGCATTTGGCTTGTCGCCAGCGAAAGAACATCACCGCCTGCGCGCCGTGGGCATAAGCGGCCCAAGTCCACAGGCGCACCATGCCATCCGCGGGTGAGGGGTTCTTCTCGGCCCAGTCCACCGGGCCGGGCTGCTGTTCCAAAACCCACATGCGCCCCCTGCCTTGAGAGCGATAAAGATCGCAGTGAAAACCCTGATAATCTGGTGCACCTGTGCGCAGATAGCGTCGTTTTTCCGTGTCAGTAAGGGTCGAGCCCAACAGGTTGCCCAGCGGATAACTGTCGAACCCGACGATATCCAGATCAGCGGCAACGGCGTGGTGATCGAACTCGAAACTACCCGCCATGAAATTATGCGTGATATCCCGGCCCGGCGAGAATTCTCGCAGCACATCCACCTGTGCTCGGTTGAACAGCCGTACCCGATCCGATGAATAGCGTGCGAAGTCCAGCGCATGGGTCGGGTTGGGGCTGGCGACCAGCCCGTTCGGCAGTTCGATCTGGTCGAAACTGGAATAGAGCGATCCCCAGAACACTGTTCCCCAAGTTTGGTTCAGTTCCTCAATCGTTCCATATCGTTCTTCCAACCAGCGTCGAAACCCGTCCCGCGCGGCGTCCGAATAGCTGAGCACCGTGTCGTGGTCGTTATATTCATTGTCGATTTGCCAAGCCTTAACATGCGGGTTCTGACCATATCGACGCGCGTATTCGGTGGCGATCCGGCGGGCCTCGGCCAGATAAACTTCGCTGGAAAAACAATAGTGCCTGCGCGAGCCGAAACCCCGTACCCGCCCGTCTGGACCAACCGGCAAAATCTCGGGGTGTTCGTCAATCAGCCATTTCGGCGGCGCGGCAGTGGGCGTGGACATCATGACGCGCAGGCCGGCCTCGCCCAAAATACCGATCACCTCATCCAGCCAATCCCAGTGGAAGGTCCCTCGCTGGGGCTCGATCAAACCCCAGGTGAACTCGGCTATGCGCACCCAGTCCAAACCCATCTCGACCATTCGCCGGGCGTCGTCACGCCAAAGCGACCGGTCCCATTGTTCAGGGTAATAGCAGACCCCCAGTTCCAGTTTGCTCATCTGTCTTCCCGTGCCGTGCGGCGTTCGATCCATTTGAGGAAGCTGGCGCAGCCCAGCGTGATCACGACATAAAGGATCGCGGCGGTGTTAAACGGTGCAAAGGGCAGGAAGCTCGCCGCCTGAAACTCGCGCATCCGCTGGGTCATGTCGCGGACCGACAGGATCGACAGCAGTGAGGTATCCTTGATCATCGCAATGAATTCATTGCCCAAGGGCGGCGTCACGATGCGCAGCGCCTGCGGCAGGATGATCAACCGCGCGGTTTGCCAGCGGGACAGGCCGAGCGAACCGCCCGCCTCGATCTGCCCCCTTGGGATGGCTTCTATGCCGGATCGGAAAATCTCGGCCATATAGGCAGAATAGCCCACAGATATGGCGATGATCCCGCGTGTCATGTTGGTCATGTCGATGCCGCCGCCGGTGGCATCCTTGACCGCCCCCGCCAGAGGCAGGCCGATATAGAGGATGATCACCAGCATCGGAATGCCTCGGATCGTGTCGACAAAGAACTCGGCCCCAACGGCCAGCGGGTGCAGCTTGTGTTGTGCCCCGCCCACGGTCAGCGTCAGCAGCAGGAAGCCGAAGACGGCAAACGTAAGCGCCGGATTGCGATATTTGTCGGGCAGGAATTGTGTCTGCCAGATCACCGGGTAGCCCTTGGTGTTGGTGCCGACCGGAACAAAGGCCCCCGACACACTGTCGACGGTTTCAATCTGTTCCACCGCGCTGGCCGCGTCCGGGGCACTGCGAATGCGATATTGCTTGTCTTCGCCGCCTTCGAATTCACCAAACCGGATCACATCAGCCTGCGCCTGCGGCGTCCCACGCACAATCGCGATGCGGGCGTCCAGGGTGCCGATCAGTTCGTATTTCACCTGCGGCTGCATGAAGAAAAATGCCGAAATGGCGAGCAAAGCCAGACTGATACAGCCATAGACAACCGTCGTCCTTGCCTTGGGTTTGAACGATTGCAGCCCGACCCAGATCAAGCCCAGAATGGCCGCGAAGATATAAGCAAAGATGGCCGCGCGAAACGTGATGGCCACGCCCGTGGCAAACTGCCAGTGCGCCATGAACAGCAAGTAAAACAGCGCCGCTCCGGTCAGGATTTCGAGCCCCAGTTGGGCGTATCCCCTGATCCTGGCTGGCAATCTGTTCGAAAGCAGAATGGCCGCGATCACCAACGCATAGAACAGCAGCAATACCTGAAGGCCACGCTGCACCTGCGCGACGACCTCGGGGAACAGCACCCAGATCTGCGAAGATCGGTCGATAAGGGTCGAGGTATTTTCACTAAGCGCGTGAAAGAACACGGAGTCGGCAAAAGGCATCAAGACCTGCGGTGCGATGAAACCCAAAGCGGCAAGGCCAATTGCCGCTGGAAGCGCAACCCATGCCGCGATGCGCAGCCATCCCGGCGCGGCTTGAAACCGCGCTTTGCGGGCGCAGAGATAGCCTAGAATGGCCACCACCAGCACCAGCAGAAACCCGACAAAGATCGGACCCGCATTATTCCCGATCCCCAAGATCGCGACTAGCGACCGCAGGTATTTCGAAGAGGTTGCGAATAGGTAGATGATGAACGGGGCCGCTGCGAGCAGAACAAGATTGCTCGGGCGGATCGAGCTTAAACGCGTCATGGGACCTCTCTTCAGGATGCGGCCCGGCTGCGCATTGCGCCGGGCCGGTTCGGTCTGACTTATTCGGTGCTCCAATATTTGCCGATCAACTTCTCCAAAGTGCCGTCGGCCTTGATCGCCGCCAGTCCTTCGTTAATCGCATCCACCGTGGCGTCGCCCTCCTGAAACACGATACCAAGCGGGTCAGATTGCAGACCGGTGATGCCGACCGTCAGTTCGCCCGCGAACTCCTGCTCATAAGCAGAAGCCGAAGTGCCGTCGATGATCACACCCTGAACATCGGCGTTCTGTAATGCCAGAATCGCGGCTGAAAAGTTGTCGTACAGGCTGACATTCTCACGCCCGACCAGTTCCTCGGCCAGTTGCGCGTTGGTTGTGCCCGTTTGCGCCGCCAGCTTCTGACCGCCAGCCTTGAAATCGTCCAGCGTCATGTCTGCATTGTCGACTTGCAGCAGGATGGCCTGGCTGACCACAATGTAAGGTTCCGAAAAGTCCATCGTCTCTTCGCGCTCTGGCGTGATGGATACGCCCGAGATCACCAGATCGAATTCGCCCTGCTGAAGCGCTGCAAAGATGCCATCCCAAGCGGTGTTGACGAAATTCGGAACGCAATTGACCTGCTCGCAGATGGCATTCATTACATCAACGTCAAAGCCTACGATTTGCCCGGTTGTCTCATCAACCGTTTCCATTGGCGGATAGGTCGCGTCTGTTCCGATCTTTAAAACGCGGCCTTCCAGATCTGCGGCGAAGGTCGCCGGTGCTGCCATTGCGGTCAGCGCCGCTGCGGCCAGTAAGTTCCTGAACATGTCCAAATACTCCTCTGTTGGTTCAATTTGTGGGCGCCGTTTGCAGCGCAGGGGTGTCAGGTTGCCGCTCGATAAGCGTGGCCCTGATCTTTTTCTGGGTTTCGGAGGGGTCAGCGCCCTCCAAAGCTTTCAACATATATTCGCCAAGCAGGCGGCTGCTGTCTTCGATGGGGACATAGTACGTGCTGGGCGGTGGCACGAAGTAACGGCTGAGTTGCAGATCATCCGTGGAGATCACCACCAGATCACGGCCTACGTGCACCCCTGCCGCGTGGGCAGCGGATAAAACGCCCAGAGTCATCGCCTCATTTGCGCAGATACAGGCCGAGGGCCGATCCGTTAGCTGCATCATCGCCTCGAAACAGCGTTGCCCGGTGCGCGCGGTGGTGGGACCGTTGAAAACCAGCGTCGGGTTCGTTGTTAATCCCGCTTCGGTCAGGGCTTGTTCGTATCCGGCCTGACGCTGCGAGGCGTAAACCAGTTCGGATGGTGGGTTGACCAAGGCAATTCGTCGATGCCCCAGCCGCACCAACCGCTCGGTTGCATCATACGCCGCAGCCTGACTGTCAATGTCGACAAAGGCATGAGGTATATCGGTTTCGCTCATTCCCATGGTCACGAAGGGGAAAGCGTTTTCCTGCAAATAACCGATGCGAGGATCATCATGCAAAGTGCCCGAGAAAATGACACCATCCGCCAGACCGTCCTGAACGATGCGCGACAAGGTCTCCATCGTATTGGACATATCTGCCACGTTGAAAACGCTCATCTCATAACGTGAGCCTTGCAGAGCCCCGGATATCCCGGCCAATATGCGGGTAAATTCCACGCCCTCCCATTCTTCGGCCGCATCCGACGAGACGCTGACCAACACCGCGATCCGATAGGATCTCTTGGTGCGCAACTTTAACCCGTCCATGTTGACGCGATAACCTAAACGCGCGGCCACGGCTTGGATTTCCTGCCGCGTTTCTTCTCTGACAGATCTGGCACCGCGCAATGCATTCGAGACGGTTCCGACGGAATAGCCGGTCTCTTTCGCGATGGACTTGATCGTAGCGCGCGCCATCACCCGACCCTCGGCATGAGTTGGCCCGACAGGAATTTTCGACCTGTCAGCAAGGTTTCCGCGTGGTCTGACGTTTCGTCATGTTCGACAAACAGATCAGAACAGGGGCTGTTCTCAAGGATGCTCAACAGTCGGGGCCAGTCCACCACGCCGTGCCCCAGATTGCGCCACCGCGCATCCCCCTGCCCCGCCTGTGGGTTGGCATCCTTTGCATGTACCGAAATGATCCGGTCTGCGTGTCGCTGCAAAAGATCGGCCGGGTTCGGCACGGAAACAGCCAACCAACCGATATCGGGCTGCCAGTACAAGTTCTGATGCGAAAGAATCTGGTCCAGAGGCATTTCCCCGGCCTCGCCTACAAGATCGAAGTCATGATTGTGATAGGCCAAACGAACACCATGCTGAGACAACCGTTCGGCCCATTGTGAAAGTTGTTGCCCCATCGCGGCCCATCCGTCTGACGTGCTGGGCCTGTTTTTGGGGGAAAGCCATGGCATGACAGCCACCGGACAATTCAAGAGGTCGAGCAGAGCGAGAATGTCTTCGAACCGGGTTTGGAACTCTTCCCATTCAAAATGCACAGACCGAACAGTCAGGCCTGACTGCGCCACCAGCTGCACCATTTTTTGTGGGGGTAGATCGTGGAAGCCAACCGCCTCGATATCCGCAAAGCCGCAGGAACGGACCAAATTCAGCTGGGCGATAAAATCGCCAAGCTGCCTGACAGTATAAAGCTGCGCCGCGATCCGCATACCCACAGGTCAAACCTTTAATTGAAACGTTTCAATTAGGGTGAAGCACCAACGCCCTATCTGTCAAGTACCGCTGCCTCGTGGCTTGAAACGCGCCCAAAAAGCGCTCAAAACGAAAAATGATACCGCTAACATCTAGTATGCAGAAGGATGAAATGATAGTTGGCGGCGCAACCAGCCCACACAGGTTTTGACCATGAACTACAACCGCTCTGATTTTCCCAAGGATTTCCTGTTTGGCGTCGCTGCCCCGACCGAGCAGAATTTTGATCTGATGCGAGAAGCTGGCGTTGATTGTTTTCAGTTTCAGATGCGTTGGGCGCAAGTTCAACCGGAAGGACGCGGCGCGGCAGATCAGGCGGGCTTGGATGCCTACGACCGGCTGGCTGACGCACTTCTAGAGCGCGGCATTCGCCCTTGCGCAACGCTTTCTGACGGTGAGTTGCCCCCTGCGCTGGATGATTTAGGCGGATGGCGCAACCGCGACATCGCTGATTGGTTCGCTGACTTCACCGAAATTGTTATGAGCCGCATTGGTGATCGGATGTTTAGCGTTTCGCCGATCAGCTTGCCCTCGCGCATCAGCGATCTGGGTCAGTGTGACAGCGCCCGCGCGACCGCCCGCGCGATCCATCACGTATTGTTGGCTCATGGTAAGGCGATCGGCGAAATGCGTAGCCTTGGCCTGTCTAACCTGGGTGCAGCATTTGATCTGGATCGGACTGATTTCGCCGTCGACTCCGGAGATCCCAGCTTGACCGCACGTGACACCCTTCTCTCGCGGTTGTTTCTGGGCAGTATTTTCGAGGGTGCCTACCCTGAGAATGAACTCGGCGACCTAGAGCAGCACCTTCCTGCGGGTTGGCAGGAAGACTTCAAGACGATCAGTGATCCGGTCGACTGGTGCGGCCTTAATTTCCTCAGCCGTGACCCGGCCGATCCCTCAGCACTAGCGCAGCGCATAACAGGCGTCAGGAACGAATACACTGGCGACATGCCGATCTACGTCACTGCTTGTGACCTGCCTGCCTCTGACCAAGCGCAGGCAGACAGCCTCAACCGCCATCTGACAGAGACAAAAAACGCTGTACAGCAAGGTGTGCCAATCCAAGGTATCTTTGTAGGTCGGACCGCAGTGGCTGGAGCCGGAGATGAAAAAAACAAACTTGGCTTCGTTGATACAGGCTTTGATGCCCTGAAGATGGCGTTTTCAGATGGTTCGGTCTCACTGCCATTGGCACAACCTGCCGGCGCTATGCAAAAACACTGGAACCTTGTTGCGGATATCGGCGGGACCAATACCCGCTTGGGCGTTATCTCTGACGGCAAGTTAATCGATCTGCGCAAATACCCGACTGGCAGTCTGCCCGAACTTCTGGATGCGTTTCACACCTTGCGCGACGAGATTGGCACTAACCCTCGCGCTGTCGTGGCGGCGGGGGCTGGGCCGGTGCATAACGGAACGATCCGGCTGACAAATGCCCAACTCGATCTCTCGGAATCCGACGTCGGCAAAGCCACGGGCGCACAGCACACCTTTGTCATCAATGACTTTACGGCGGCGGCTTGGTCAGTGGCCGAGATCACCCGGGATGATGTCGAGGTTTTGCAGGGCGAAAAGACCCCACCGCCGGGAACACGTCTCGTTGTCGGCCCCGGCACTGGGCTTGGGGTTGGGGCCTTACTGTATTCCGAAGGACGCTATCACACCGCATCTGGCGAAGGGGGCCATATCGGCCTTTCCCCACGGCACGCAGACGAGGTCGAGATTTTCAGGGCCGCGCGCCACATCGCGCCGGATTGCTTTTTTGATGATACGCTGGTTCTTGAAGCCGAGATGTTCCTCAGCGGAACTGGATTGCCAATCCTCTACCAAGCCGCCGGAATGGCTGCAGGGCAAGCCCAGACGCCCGTGCGCAGCGCCAAGGATATTCTGGAAGATGCCCGCGCGCAGACCGACCCTATCGCCGAAAAGGCCGCGCAAATGTTCACCACCCATTTTGGTGCCGTTATGGGAGATCTGGCCGTAGTTCTCATGCCGATGGGCGGTGTGTTCCTTGTGGGTGGCGTGGCCGAGAAAAACCGATGGCTGTTCAAGGACGCTTTCCGAGATGCCTTCAACGCCGGTGGGCGGTTCAGCGCATTGCGGCGGTCAATGAACCTGTATGTGTCGGAACAGGACGAATTTGGCATTGTTGGCGCTAACAATTTCTGCAAAAGTGCGCTCGCGCGGTAAACTGGCCGCCTGATCCCTTGAATCAGAAAGGACCACGGCATGATCCTATGCTGCGGAGAAGCCCTGATCGACATGATCGCCGCCCCGACGGTTTCGGGTGGCGAGGGGTTCGTGCCCCATTCCGGTGGAGCAATTTTTAACACGGCCATTGCACTGGGGCGGCTGGGGGCTCCGGCGGGGCTGCTGACAGGTCTGTCCTCGGATATGTTCGGTCAACAACTGGCCGACGCGTTGCAAGCCAGCCATGTGGATGCCAGCCATGTGATCCGCTCGGGCCGGCCTACGACGCTGGCCTTTGTGCAGTTGAAGGATGGGCACGCCACCTATAGCTTTATGGACGAAAATTCAGCTGGTCGCATGCTGACGCCCGAAGACATGCCGCCGCAACTGCCCGCGGTGTCAGCGCTGTATTTTGGCGGCATCAGCCTTGCCTGCGAACCCTGCGCGGATGCCTACGCCGCATTGCTGAACCGGCACGGGGCAGACCGCGCCGTGATGATCGATCCGAATATCCGCCCGGATTTCATCAAGGACCAGACCCGGTATCGCACCCGCCTGAACCAGATGATTGCGCAGGCTGATATCGTGAAGGTGTCGGACGAGGATCTGGACTGGATCATTCCCGGCCCGGAAAGCATCGCCGAGAAAGTTCCCCTGCTGTTGCAAGCCGGACCTGCCGTGGTCATCGTGACGCGCGGTGGTGACGGCGCATCTGGCTATCTGGCAGACGGATCGGAAATCTCGGTTCCTGTTCAGAAAGTCGAGGTGGTCGATACCGTCGGTGCGGGCGACACGTTCAACGCCGGAGTATTGGCGGAACTGGAGCGCGGCGGTCACCTGACCAAATCCGCCCTGCGCAGCCTGACCAGCGAAAATCTACGCGCGGCTCTCGCCAAAGGTGCCGAGGTCGCCGCCGTCACCGTATCCCGTGCCGGGGCCAATCCGCCCTGGGCGCACGAGCTTTGACCCACAGGGGACATCATGAAACGTTCTGACATCAACGCAATCAAAACAGAGGCCGAAGCCTTTATCCGTTCCTTCGGTGCGGTGCTGCCACCTTTTGCCAATTGGTCCCCTGATCAGATGCGCAGCGACCAAGCGGCAGGCATTCGCGAGCGCGGTCTGGGCTGGGATATCACCGACTATGGACAGGGGCGGTTCGACGAGCTGGGCTTGTTCCTGTTTACCCTGCGCAATGGCGATGTGAGTGACCTGAACAGCGGTCGGGGGATGCTTTATGCTGAAAAGCTCCTGGTTTCGCGCGACAAACAACTGTCGCCGATGCACCGTCATATCATCAAAGCCGAAGACATCATCAACCGCGGCGGCGGTGATCTGGTGATGGAGCTTTACGCCTCGGACGCCGAGGGCGGCATTGACCGCGACAACCCCGTTGTGGTTCCCAGTGACGGATGCCCGGTCACTATCAAACCCGGTGAGTTGCTGCGCCTGAAGCCGGGTGAAAGCGTGACCCTGATGCCTAGCATCTGGCACGCCTTCTGGGCAGAAAAGGGCGATTGTCTGATCGGCGAGGTTTCAACCGTCAATGATGACCGCACCGATAACGTGTTCGAAGACCCGATCCCGCGTTTCGCGACCATCGAAGAAGATGTGGCACCGGATTTCCTGCTGGTTGCGGATTACTACGTCTGAAAAAAGATAAGTCCCTTTTCTAAAACCGGAAAAGCGCATTAACATGGTCCTCGAAGCCGGGGTTGAGGACATTGCTCTCAACCCGCAGGCACCAATTGCAAGAGGACCGATCCCATGGTCACGAAAGCCGAACTTGAAGCCGAGGTCGCCGACCTGCGCCGCCAACTGGCTGAGCAAACTGAGGCCAGAGAGAAAGCTTCTGCGTCAGAGCCCCATGACACGGTGGTCGACAAGATTGCCGAAAATATCGACGGCTGGACCGGCCAACTCGAAGAAGCGCTGACCGAACTGGAAGACCTGCCTCACCAGCGACCGATCCTGTTTGCGCTTGGCATTTTCACGCTTGGCTACCTGCTGGGCCGGTCTCGGTAGGAGCCTGATCATGAGCCGTATTTCTCGCAATATTTCGATTGTTCTTCGGGCCGAAAGACTGATCGCGCAACGGCATCTTGCCGTCGCTGCCCGGCGCACCGGCTTTTACGCAGCGGCGGGGCTGGCTGTTGGTCTGGCCGTCATCATGTTCAATGTCGCAGGGTTTTTCTGGTTATCTGCAACACTGTCCAAACCTGTGGCCGCTTTGATCGTGGCAGGAGCCAACCTGTTGCTGGCCCTGATCCTGGCGCTGCTGGCCAATTCGCAAAACGCGCAGGCCGACACGACAGCAGCGATTGAGTTGAGAGACATGGCCCTGCAGGACATCGAGACCGAGGTTAAAGACACTCTGACCGACGCCCGTAACACCGTGACCGGCATCCGGCGCGACCCGCTGGGCGCGCTGTCACCTGACATCATCAGCGCTGTTTTGGGCGTGCTGATCAGATACGCCAAGCGCCGCAAAGACAGCCCCGATCAATAGACGTTATTGCACCAGCCGTGCCGCCGCTCGGGCGATCACCATCTCTTCGTTCGTGGGAATTGCCAGAATGCGGACCCGGCTGAAATCCGTCGACAGAACCGTTCCGTTGTCGGCATTTCGATTAGGGTCCATCTCAATCCCGATCCAGCGCATTCCTTCACAGACCCGCTGTCGGATCAGCGCCGCGTTCTCACCGATCCCGCCGGTAAAGACCACCGCGTCAAGTCCTTCCAAAGCGGCAGAGAGGGCCCCCAATTCCCGACGGATACGGAACACGTAATAGTCTATGGCTCGGCGCGCTTCAGGCGTGTCCGCCGATAGCAGCGTGCGCATGTCAGAAGACATCCCCGACAAACCCAAAAGCCCGGACTTGCGATAGAGCATGTCGGCGATCTCATCCGCGCTCATGCCTTCTTGCTGCATCATGTAGAGGACAACGCCTGGATCCAGCTGACCACTGCGCGTGCCCATCGGCAAGCCATCCAGCGCCGAAAACCCCATAGTCGAGGCAACGGCTCTGCCGCCCGACACAGCGCACATGGATGCCCCATTGCCTAAGTGAGCGATGACAACGCGACCATCATAAAGGCTCGGGGCGATTTCCTTGAGTTTCTGCGTGACGTAGTCATAGCTCAGACCGTGGAACCCATACCGGCGCACACCCTTGTCGTAATAGCTTTGTGGCAGCGCAAAGGTATCGTTGACCCAAGGGTGGGTGCGATGAAACGCGGTGTCAAAACAGGCGACCTGCGCCGTCCCCGGAAAAGCGTCACTGGCCGCGCGTATACCTGAAAGGCTGTACGGTTGGTGCAATGGCGCGAAGGGAATGAAATCAGCCAAAGTGTCCCGAACTTTTTCGTCGATCTGCACAGGTTCCCAATAGATCGTTCCACCATGAACGACCCGGTGACCGATGGCACGAATGCTGATATCCGGCAAATACTCGCGCGCCATGTCCAGAAAAGCATGGATCGCTTCATCGTGGCCACGGGCATTGGACAGGGGCTGGTTGACGGAACGCCCTCCGGCGGATTCTGCCACCAGACGGGGGGCGCTCCCCAGACGCTCGATCTGGCCATGCCAGCGCATGCTGGGGCGATTGTTTTCGACCAGTTCGTACAACCCGAATTTCAACGAAGAAGATCCGGCGTTCAGCGCCAGCACATGGTCAGCCATGAATTTTACCTTTGCTCGCCTGCGCATGCAGGGCCGCCACCGCACAGGAAGCCAGCCGCGAGGCATCATCATCCGCCCGCGACGTCAGAATGATTGGCGCAGCCGCGCCGACCACGATCCCCGCTGCCTCGGCGTGCGAAATATAAGTTAGCTGTTTTGCCACCATATTCCCCGCCTCAATATTCGGAGCCACAAGAATATCGGCCTCGCCAGCAACAGGGGACGTGATACCCTTGGTTCGCGCCGCCTTCAGGTCCACCGCATTGTCCATCGCCAGAGGGCCATCGACCAGACCGCCGGTGATCTGGCCGCGTTCCGCCATTTTCGACAGCAGCGCGGCGTCTACGGACGAAGGCATATGCGGGTTTATCGTCTCAACCGCCGACAGAACGCCAACCTTCGGGGTTTCAATCCCAATTGACTGCGCCAAATGAATGGCATTCTGCACGATATCGGCCTTGGTCTCGAGGTCCGGGGCAATATTCACGGCCGCATCCGTCACCATGATGGGCCGGGAAAAGCCGGGTACATCCATCACAAAAACATGCGACAAGCGACGGCCCGTCCGCAGACCCTTTTCGCGGCGCAAAACCGCGTGCAACAAAACATCCGTGTGCAGATGCCCTTTCATCAGGCTCTGCGCTTTGCCTTCGACGACCAGGTCCACGGCGCGGTGAGCTGCCATTTCGTTGCTGGGAACGTCTATGATTTCAATCCCAGACAGGTCGGCTTCAAGCTCGTCAGCAGCCGCCGCGATTTTTTTGGGGTCGCCCAACAGGATCGGCGTGATGATCTGCTTAGACTGCGCAAGCAATGCACCGCCCAAAGAATTCGGCTCTTCCGGCGCAACCACAGCCGTGGGCATCGGGTCCATCGGTTCAGCCTTCGCGATCAGCGCATCGAAATGGCGATGACGCTCAACAATCAATCCGGGCACTTCGACCGAGTCAAAGGTCATGTGTTTGGCTGGCGGCGTCACCTGAACCTCACCGCTAAGGATCAGCGCGTTGTCGCCCACACGGCGCACTTCGGCGGCGCAGAGCAGATCGCCGTCATCGCGCTTTTCGATCACGGTTACAAACGCGGTCACTTCGTCGCCTGCCACAACCGGAATATGAAAGGACAGGTTCGCCCAGCGGGTCTGTGTACCGGCACCGGGCAGGATATTGCCCAGAACAGCCGCGATCAGACCGGCGGGCCAAAGCGCCGGGGCAACGGCTTCGGGGTGGCCATCGCCATCGCCGTCGTAGCTGGCCAGATGCAAAGGGTTGTGATCACCCGAAGCAGAAGCAAAGGCGTAAAGGTCATCGACAGTGCACAGGCGCGTAACCTGCGCCTCATCCCCGACCTCAATCTGTGCGTAGGTGCGGTTTTCCTTTACGTTCATTTCGTCTTGGCCTTGTTCGCAGCAGGCGCCTTGCGCGTCCGAGTCCTGGGTGCAGGCTTGGGCGTAGCCGCGGATTTCTGTGTGATTTCACCAAGATCAAGAATGTCGTACAGCTCTTGCGCCATCTCGACAAGCTCGGGTGTGGGGTTCTCTATCTCGCCGATAGCGCCTTTAAGCATGTCAACGGCTCGCTTTCTGTCCGAGGTCAGCGGCAATAGGTCCGGCAGTGTTTTGATCGCGCCCTGTTCGTCAAAGGTAACAATCACGGTCTGCTCGCGCAGCATACGCTGACGTTGGTCTACTGTCAGATCCTTGAAGGGCGCTTCATGTTTGAACACATACGCCCAACGGTGAAGAATTTCGGCCCGGAAGCTCTGGTTGCTGGCTGCAAGCAAAAGCAGCAACCGGATCACGGCCTCAGCCAGTCCGCCCTGCTTCATATGAGCCAGCGCCGCCTCGACCTCGGGCAGTGCCTTGAGGGTTTCAGGATCGGGCAAGGTGCGGTGTGCCGCGTATTTCTTTCCAAACCAAGCGGCCAACGGGCCGCCCCAAAGCGAGAAGAACAATCCTTCGTACCAGGCGTCGCGCAGATCACGATTGAAATCCATGATCTGCTCAACCCAGTCCGCCGTCAGCTTTTCGAATGCAAGAAACGGGTTATCCGGGTCAACGGGTGCGCGTTGTTCACGGGTCGTTTCCGCCAGTTGCTCTACGCCCTTCATAACAGGACTTGCAGACGACATGGACGCCCGCTGTACGCGTAAAGGATGCAGGTCTCGCAGCGCCTTCGCCCCGATCGGAGTTGCAACGGACCGCACCAAAGGTCGCCCGAATGTTTCATAGGCATTTGCCTGCACCTCGGACATATGCGCCACGGCGGCAAAGCTGGCTTCGTCCTGCTGCCCGTCATCCAGCGCGGCCAAATCCTCGAGGCTCCGGTCGTAGAAGCGGACTTCGAACTTTTTGTCCTGCCCTTCGCCTTCGGTGTTTTCGATCACCATCTCATAGAGCCCCGGGGCCATTGCCTCGACTGTTTCCAGGGTCGAGGCCAGTTCCGTATGCTCTTTGCGTGCCACTTTGGATGAGACGAAAATGCCCAGATGGCCAACCTCATCATGCAGCATGTAAATGATCCGCTGACCGCGCAGGCGGATGTCCTCTTCATCCGCATAGGTCGCGGGGATCCAGTTCAGCGCCTGTTGCGGAGGCGTGATGTTGTCGCCCTGACTGGCAAACACAAAGATCGGGCCTTTGACCGCTTTGATGTCAATCGGCACACCGGCTTCCAATTGTGCCGTGTTCTTGACCAGCCGGTTGCCGACGAACAGCTGTTCAACGATCCAGTGGATTTCCGCCTCGTTCAGCAGGAAGTAACCGCCCCACCAGCGCTCGAAGTCGATAAATCGTTTTCGCCCGGCTTCCGGGTTTCGATAAAGGTCGAAATACTTGCCGAAATAGTTACGGCTGGGATTCAGCTGTTCGAAGTTCATCACCAGATTGGCACCATCGAACTTGCCCGCGCCGATATCCGACCAGAACATCGGCTGCCAGGTTCCGCCCAGAACACCGGCGTTGTAGCGCATCGGGTTCTCGCCCACTTCGCCCGACCATGGCGCAATGGGGGCACCGTTCAGGATCAAGGGCCCGGTCAGGTCGGGATTGCATGCGGCCATCAGCAACGTCGCCCAACCGCCCTGGCAATTGCCCGTCACCACAGGTTGCGGGCTGTCGGGATGGCGCGCGCGGACGCTACGGACAAACCCGGCCTCGGCATGCATGACATCAGCAAGGGTCTGGCCCGGCACCGGATCGCGCCCGAAGCTGACGAAATAAACCGGATGCCCTTTGGACAGGGCGACACCAACCTGACTGTCCTGCTTGAAGCCGCCAATGCCACCGCCGTGACCCGCGCGTGGGTCGATGATGATATAAGGGCGGCGGGCGTCGTCGACCGAAACGCCTTCGGGCGGCAAAATACGTAACAGTTGATAATTGCACGGACGTTTTAGCGCCTTGCCATCAACAATGACCTCATAATCATAGTCAAGAACGGGGGGACAGCCCTGCGCCTCATGCTCCAGAAACACGTCGCCACGCTCGCGCAGCGCATCCATCGTCAACACTACACGCTGGGTGGCGTCTTTCAGATACGCCGCCCAATCGCTGACAACGGATTGCGAGCTTGCGATACGCTGCGACACATCGGTAAAACCTGCCATCAGGTCGCGCGCCCGCTCGGCATGGGTTTCAGTGATTTTCGCGGATTGCAGCTCGACCGATCGGGCCAACAGGCCCCACTGAATACCCGACCGGTCCAGCGCGCGGGCCACGATATCTGCTGTTCGGTCTTGCACTTCGGCCGCGCTGTCAGCCATTTCAGCGCCAAGTTTCAACGACGTTTTTTGTGCATCTGAAATCATAAGCCTCTCCTCTACCCGACGATGTTATAACCGCCGTCAATCAGGTGAATGCCGCCGGTAACATTAAAGGCCTCGCGGCTGGCCAGGAATGCGGCGTAGGCGCCGACATCTTCGATTGTCGCAAGATGGTGGGTCGGTGCCCGCGCCGCGGCGTCCTCAAGAAGGGCATCGAAGTCGGACAGGCCAGAGGCCGCGCGGGTCTTCAATGGTCCGGGTGACAGCGCGTGAACGGAAATGTGTTTCGACCCCAATTCAGCCGCCGCGTATCGCACCGAAGCTTCCAGTGCAGCTTTTATCGGCCCCATCACGTTGTAGTTTTCAACCACTCTCGTCGAACCAAGGAAGGACACTGTCATGCAGGTTCCACCTTGCTCCATCAGCGGTTCCGCCAGGCGGATCATGCGCAGGAAAGAGTGCACCGATATATCCATCGCCAACCCGAACCCTTCGGGCGAGGTATCAATGACGCGCCCATGAAGGTCCTTGCTGGGGGCAAATGCAATGGAATGCACCAACGTATCCAACCGCCCCCAGCGGCGGGCGATTTCGTCGAATAACGCGCGGGGCTGATCCGTGTCGCGCACATTCAGCGGCATCACAATCGGGGCGTCGATCTGTTCCGCCAGTGCCCGAACATGCGGTTCTGCCTTTTCGTTCAGATACGTAATCGCCACCTCGGCGCCCTGCATATGCAGCGCCTTCGCGATGCCCCACGCGATGGATTGGTCATTGGCGACACCCAATACGACTGCTTTCGAGCCTTCAAGGCTGAACATCCCGCCGATCCTTTCCTGCCTTCTGCACCGCAGCATATCTTGTTTCGATATGATACTCAATTTCAATGCTGCAATGCCGCATAGTGGATAAATGTAACAGCTTCGCGTTTTCCGTCGAAAAACAGGCAGGTGCACAACGTCTAACTTCGCCGCTTCGTGCAGGATTGGGGAGCTTTCCAAGTTCAGGCCCAGGCACCTCGGAAAGTTTTTTAAGTGACGGAAATTAAAGCTCACAAAATATGATCTGCATCAAAAAGCATCACATTCAAAACCGCTATTGGATTATCCTAGAAAGGGAATCAGCGCGAACAGTCCAGCCATATGAGCCAACTGACCAGCCGACGGGCGTTTCTGAGCGCCAGAATGTTCCAGGATGACAGCAGTATTGTTCGTCCTCCGGGGTCAGTTGCGTCCGGCTTTACGGATCAATGCACCAAATGCGGCGATTGCGCTGAGGCCTGCCCGGAAACGGTAATATCCTTTGATGCCAAAGGGTTCCCGGTTTTCCAACCGGTCGACGACCCCTGCACCTTTTGTGGCGAATGCGCCAAAGCCTGCCCCACGGACGCGCTGCAGATAGAACAATTGGCAAGTTGGCCGTGGCGCGCCGAGCTTCAGGAAAACACCTGTCTGTCCATGAACGGAATAAGCTGCCGGGTCTGTCAGGACAATTGCGAACAAAACGCCATCCGCTTTCGCCTGCAGTTGGGTGGGCGGGCCGCGCCGTCGCTGGACGTCGACGCCTGCACCGGATGCGGCGCCTGTGTGGCCCTTTGCCCGGTCGATGCAGTTGCACTTGGCCGCCAACCCATCCCTCAAACGGAAGCACAGCAATGAATGTCTGCGGTTGTCTCATCCATGTCGCCCCCGATCAGGCCGAAGCCGCAGCGCAGTCCATGCGCGCCACACCGGGGGTCGAGGTCCATGCTCAGGCTGATGACGGCCGGTTCGTGGTCGTCGTCGAAGACACATCCGATCGCCTCGCGTCCGAGATCATAATGGATCTGCACCAGATCCCCGGGGTGATCTCGCTGACGCTGACTTATCACCATTTCGAGGATCTCGCGGAAAGTGCTCCGCATCCCGATGCCCCAAGCCAAACCACCAGCCGGAGGCTCACGCTATGACTACATCAGAATCTCGCCGGACTTTCCTCAAGGCCTCAGCGGCGGCCGCTACTGCCTCTGCCGCAGGTATTCCACTGGCCACCGGTCAGGCCAATGCGCAAATCGGGGTGCCTGACATTCGATGGGACAAAGCCGCGTGCCGGTTCTGCGGCACCGGTTGTTCGGTTCTGGTCGGCACCAAGGACGGTCGCGTTGTCGCCACGCAAGGCGACCCCGACGCGCCCGTGAACCGCGGCCTGAACTGCATCAAGGGCTATTTCCTGTCCAAGATCATGTACGGCAAAGACCGCCTGACCACGCCGCTGCTGCGCAAAACCAATGGCGAATACGACAAGAATGGTGAATTCGAACCGGTCAGCTGGGACGAAGCCTTCGACGTCATGGCAGCGAAATGGAAAGAGGCTCTCGCCAAGAAAGGGCCGACAAGCGTTGGCATGTTCGGCTCGGGTCAGTGGACGGTCTGGGAAGGCTATGCCGCATCCAAGCTGATGAAGGCCGGATTCCGGTCGAACAACATCGACCCCAACGCACGGCACTGCATGGCCTCGGCTGTGGTCGGTTTCATGCGCACTTTCGGTATTGATGAGCCGATGGGCTGCTATGACGATCTTGAGCACGCGGATACCTTCGTGCTGTGGGGATCGAACATGGCCGAGATGCACCCGATCCTGTGGTCGCGCCTGACCGACACGCGCCTGACCAAACCGGGTTGCGAGGTGCATGTGCTGTCGACCTTCGAGCATCGCTCGTTCGAGTTGGCCGACAACGGTATCGTGTTCGAACCTCAGACCGATCTGGCGATCCTGAACTACATCGCGAATTACATCATCCAGAATAATGCGGTGAACGAGTACTTCGTCAGGAACCACGTCAACATTACGAAGACCGCGACGGATATCGGGTACGGCCTGCGTGAAACCAATCCGCTGCAGCAAGAGGCCGCGAACCCGGACTCCGGCAAGCTTGAGCCAATCAGCTTTGAGGAATACGCCGAAGCCGTTGCGCCTTATACATTGGAATACACGTCTGAATTGTCCGGCGTTCCGGCCGAGCAGTTGGAGCGCCTTGCCCAGCAATATGCCGACCCGACCCGGAAGGTCATGAGCTTGTGGACCATGGGCTTCAACCAGCACACCCGCGGGTCGTGGGTGAACTCGCTGATGTACAACGTCCACCTGCTGGTCGGTAAGATCTCCGAGCCGGGGAACTCGCCTTTCTCGCTGACAGGTCAGCCCTCGGCCTGCGGAACGGCACGTGAGGTCGGCACCTTTGCCCACCGCCTGCCCGCCGACATGGTGGTGGCGAATGACGAACACCGGAAGATTTGCGAAACTGCTTGGAACATCCCCGAGGGCACCATTCCGCCCAAGCCCGGTTTCCATGCGGTGCTGCAGCACCGCAAGCTGAAAGACGGCGATCTGAACGCCTATTGGGTGCAGTGCAACAACAACATGCAGGCCGCGCCCAATATTAACGAGGAAGGCTATCCCGGTTATCGCAACCCGGACAACTTCATCACCGTATCGGACCCCTATCCAACGGTCACTGCCGTTTCCGCCGACCTGATCTTGCCCACCGCCATGTGGGTCGAAAAAGAAGGCGCGTATGGCAACGCCGAACGCCGCACTCAGTTCTGGCGGCAGCAGGTAAAAGCGCCGGGTGAGGCAAAGTCGGATCTGTGGCAGCTGATGGAGTTCTCAAAACGCTTCACCGTTGAAGAGGTTTGGGGTGAAGAGCTGCTGGCCAAGATGCCCGAGCATCGTGGCAAGACTATGTATGACGTGCTCTATGCGAACGGCAAAGTCGATCAGTTCCCACTGTCCGAGACGGCAGAAGGCTTTGACAACGACGATGCCGAGCATTTTGGTTACTACGTCCAGAAAGGTCTGTTCGAGGAATATGCCGATTTCGGTCGTGGCCACGCGCACGACCTTGCTCCGTTCGAGATGTACCACGAGGCGCGCGGCATGCGTTGGCCGGTCGTGGACGGCAAAGAAACGCTCTATCGGTTCCGCGAAGGGTATGATCCCTACGTGCCCGAAGGGGCGGACGTAAAGTTCTACGGTCACAAGGACGGCAAGGCCAAAATCATCTTTGCGCCGTATGAACCCGCCGCCGAAGTACCGGACGAAGAATATGATCTGTGGCTGTCCACTGGTCGCGTGTTGGAGCACTGGCACTCGGGCTCGATGACCCGTCGCGTGCCGGAACTGCATCGGGCTTATCCGTCTGCGGTCGTCTACATGCACCCCGAAGATGCCAAGGATCGCGGTCTGCGTCGTGGGCAAGAGATCGTTCTGTCCACTCGCCGTGGCGAGGTCACCAGCCGGGTTGAGACTCGTGGGCGCAACAAGGTACCGCGTGGTCTGGTCTTCATGCCGTGGTTCGATGAGCATCAGCTGACCAACAAGCTGACGCTGGACGCGACCTGCCCGCTGTCGAAAGAGACCGACTTCAAGAAGTGCGCCTGTAAGGTCGAGCGCGCGTAACCGGACCGGATCGCACAGGTAGTCCCCATGTCTCTGGTCGGTACACCCCTCTCGCCGCAACGGCGCCGTTTCCTGCAGGATACGGCGCGCGCGGCAGGTGGCTGCGCGGTCGCCGGGTTTGCGCTGGCCTGGCTGGCCCGCGACGCCCGCGCGTTGCCGGCTGAGGCATTGCGTCCGCCGGGTGCCTTGTCAGAGGAGACGTTCCTGTCGGCCTGCATCCGCTGCGGGTTATGCGTGCGGGACTGCCCTTACGATACACTGAAACTGGCCGAGCTTGGGGTGGATGCCGTCGCCACCGGCACGCCTTATTTCACAGCGCGCGATGTGCCTTGTGAGATGTGCGACGACATCCCCTGCGTCGCCGCCTGCCCCACAGGCGCGCTGGACCCGGGGCTGGAAAATATCGACGACGCAAAAATGGGCGTGGCGGTTCTGGTCGATCAGGAAAACTGCTTGAACTTCATCGGGTTGCGTTGCGACGTGTGCTACCGCGTCTGCCCCGTCATCGACGAGGCGATCACGTTGGAAACCGCGCATAACGAGCGATCCGGTCACCATGCAATGTTCATCCCGACTGTGCATGCCGACCGCTGTACCGGCTGCGGTGTGTGCGAGAAAAGCTGCGTTCTGCCCGAAGCCGCCATCAAGGTTCTGCCGGCACGGCTGGCGCGCGGCAGCAGCGCGGATCACTATCGCAGAGGCTGGGAAGAAAAAGAGGCGCATGGAGGCCCTCTGGTCGAAGGCGTCATCGACCTGCCCGACCGTCTACCGGGGCCAGGCACGGATAATCTGACAACCCCGGGCGGTTTCACGCCGTCCTATGACTTGCCGGGGGTGGGACAATGAGCGCCCGCACAGGTATCCCGGTCGGTCACGAAGCGATTGAAGCCAAAGGCTGGATCGGTGCGCACCGTTTTCTGCTACTGCGCCGCGCGAGCCAGTTGTTCTTTCTGGCCCTGTTCCTGTTGGGCCCATGGTTTGGCATCTGGATCGTACAAGGCACTCTGGCCGGTTCGCTGACCCTCGGTGTGCTGCCCCTGACCGACCCCTTAGTCCTGCTACAAAGCATAGTTGCCGGACACTGGCCTGAACTAACCGCTTTGGTCGGCGGGCTGATCGTACTGGCCGTCTACGCTCCGATCGGAGGCCGCGTCTATTGCTCGTGGGTCTGTCCGATCAACCCTGTGACCGACGCCGCCAACTGGCTGCATCGTCGGCTGGACCTGCCGAAAGGCTGGCAACCGAAACGCGTTACACGCCTTTGGGTGCTGGCCACCGTGTTGATCGTCTCAGCCCTGACAGGCGTGATCGCGTGGGAGTTGGTCAACCCGATCACCATGCTTCACCGCGGACTGATCTTCGGCACAGGCTTCGTCTGGGCGATGGTGGCAGCGATCTTTGTCTTTGACGTGTTTGTCTCACGCCACGGTTGGTGCGGGCACCTGTGTCCGGTTGGCGCGTTCTACGGCCTAATCGGCAGCAAAAGCCTGCTGCGCGTCAGCGCGTCAAACCGGGCCGCCTGTGACGATTGCATGGACTGCTATGCCGTCTGCCCGGAAAACCAGATCATTTCCCCCGCACTGAAGGGGAAACCGGGCACGACGCCCCTGATCCTGTCCCCGGACTGCACCAATTGCGGCCGCTGCATCGATGTCTGCGCGGTCGACGTTTTCACCTTTACTCACCGGTTCGACGACCAGGTCGCCGCACCTACTGATCCAATTTCCGCGCCTGATAAGCGCGCAGCCAGACCTATCTAAGGGAGTGCCAAGATGAAAAAATCAATCGTGACAGGCGGAATTGCCCTGATCCCCGTTTTGCTCCTGAGCGGGTTCGCCCTTGCCCAGTCCGCCCAGGTGGAAACCTTGCGAGGGGCAGACGTAGATGAACCCATCCCGCTGGACCAGGTCCACAAGACAATCGAGGGACGGATGGTGCGGAATTATCGCCAACAACCGCCCCTGATCCCGCATTCGATCGAGCAATATCAAATCGACACGCGCACCAATCAGTGCCTGTCCTGCCATGATTGGACCAAGGCAGGCGAACGCAACGCGCCGACCCTGTCGATGACCCACTACCTGGACCGTGAAGGGAACGAGTTGGACCACATCGCGGGCACCCGTTATTTCTGCAATCAGTGCCACGTGCCTCAGGCAGATGCACCAGCGTTGGTCGACAACGTGTTTGAGCCGTCGTCCGGCAACTAATCCAACGCAAATCTGAAAGGAGCACCCATATGGCAGACTCCCCCGAAAACCGCGGTTGGATTGGCCGCATCTGGAACGCGATCTGGACTCCGACCGTGCTGTTCAGTTCCGGCTTTCTGGTTCTGGCCGGATTTCTGGCCGGCATCCTGTTCTGGGGTGGGTTCCACTGGACGCTGGAACTGACCAATACCGAGGAATTCTGTACCTCGTGCCACACGATGGAGGTCAATCTGGGCGAATATCGCGAGACAATCCACTACAACAACCACTCGGGCGTGCGTGCGATCTGTTCCGACTGCCATGTTCCGCACGAGTGGAACCACAAAATCAAGGCCAAGATCATGGCCGTGAAAGACGTCTATCACGAGCTGGCCGGAACCATCAGCACCCCCGAGAAATACGAGGCGCATCGTCTGAGCATGGCTTCGGCCGTCTGGAAAAAGATGAAAGCGTCAGACAGCCGCGAATGCCGGAACTGTCATAACTTCGACTATATGGACTTCACCATTCAAGAGACCCGCGCCGCGTCCGAGCATCAGCGCGCCATCGACGAAGGCATGACCTGCATCGACTGCCACCAGGGCATCGCGCACAGCCTGCCGCCGAACTACCTTGAGACGTATAAAGAGATTACCGACCAATTGGCAGGTGAAGCCTCGGGGTCTGTTCACGATCAGGTCGCAGATGGCGGCGCGGAAATCAGATCATTCCTGACCAACAGCGCAGATTGATGAGGGGCAAGATATGCTGGAACTTCTGGGAACAATCGGAGCCAACATCATCAGCCTTCCGGGCATTCTGGGGCTTGCGCTTGGTATGATGACCCGCCGCCTCTGGTTGGGGGGCGTGATGGGTGCTGTGGTCGGTATTTTGGAAACGTTGATCTTTGCGCATTGGAATTTTGCCAATGTCGGGACCATTGAACTGTTGATCGCTGTCGTTATCGGCCTGTGCGCTGGCACGCTGGGTTCGGTGATCCGCATTAAGGGTGCCTCTGTCTGATCCAGTTTCAGTTTAGGCCTCGGGCAACCCTATCCACGATCATCAAGGGCCCCGCTGCGGAATGCAGTCGGGGTCTTTCCAAATTCTGATTTGAACGCTCGTGTCATTGCACTGGCATTTTCGTAACCGCAACGGCTGGCGATTTCCGCGATGGATTGCTCGGTCTCTTCCGCCAGTTTCCGCGCCAGATTCAGTCGCAACCGTCGGTACAGCGCCTGCGGCGTGGTGCGCAGTTCGGCCTGAACGCGCATCTCGAACTTTTTTTGCGAGCACCCGATCTTGCGGGCGACGTCCTTGATTACAAGCGGGGTTTCAAGGTTTCCCTGCATCACGGTCAGCGCGCGGTTGACCAGCGTATCCTCGGATTTCAAGGGCAAGGCGTATGAGTCGGTCGCGCTGCGGCTCATCAAAAGTTGCGCGACCTCCATCGACAATAGCGGGCCGTGATCGCGGCGTATCAGGGCAGAAGCCAGATCAAACGCGGCCATTGCACCGGAACAGGTCAGCCGGTTGCCATCGATAACAAAGCGTTCTTGCACCGCGTCAACGGCTGGGAAGGCTTCTTCAAACCGGGACAGCTCATCCCAATGAATCGTTGCGCGGTGATCATCCAGTAAACCTGCCCGCGCCAACAACCAGCTGCCGGTATCCAAACCCGCCAGTTGCGTGTGCTTTCTTGCTGCTGACAACAGGGCGCGTATCGTCGCGCGGGTATCCAGCTTGAGATACCCATAGGACGGCATGACAACCAGAACATCACCGCTCTGATCATTCAAAACGCCATGCGGCGCGACAACCAGACCGCTTGAGCTTTGGACTGTTTCCCCATCAAGCGAACAGAAGCGCCACGCATACAGGTTTTGCCGGGACAGCATATTGGCGGCACGCAGCGGTTCGACCATGTTTGCAAGGCAATGGTTCGAAAAACCATTAAACAGCAAAAAATTATAACGGCGTGTCAATTTTTTCTATCTCTGCATGATAACTGGCCAACTTTGCATGCCATGAACCTGACTGGTGACGTTTCATTCGTCAACCACCATCCAGGGAACACGCGCCATGCAGTTTGGTCTGTCAGATGAACAGGACATGATCGTTTCAACGGTCCGCAGCTTTGTCGAAAACGAAATCTATCCCCACGAGGCCGAGGTTGAACGTAGTGGCACCGTGCCGCTGGAGCTTGGCGAAGAGATCAAGCAGAAGTGCATCGAATTGGGCTTTTACGCCTGCAACTTCCCAGAAGAGGTCGGCGGTGCCGGTCTTTCACACCTCGACTTTACCCTTGTTGAGCGTGAGTTGGGCCGTGGCTCGATGGCTCTGACCCATTTCTTTGGTCGCCCTCAGAATATTCTGATGGCCTGCAACGACGATCAGCGCGAACGTTATCTATTGCCCGCTGTGCGCGGCGAAAAGATGGATGCGCTGGCCATGACCGAACCCGATGCCGGGTCGGATGTGCGCGGCATGAAATGTCAGGCTGTGCGCGATGGCGGTGACTGGGTTGTCAACGGGTCGAAACATTTTATCTCGGGCGCAGAGCACGCGGATTTCTTCATCGTGTTCATCGCCACTGGTGTGGATGAAACCCCTAAAGGGCCAAAGAAACGGATCACGACCTTTCTGGTGGATCGCGGAACGCCCGGCTTTGAAGTGCGCGAAGGCTATAACTCGGTCAGCCACAAGGGGTACAAAAACTACATCCTGTATTTCGACAATTGCCGCCTGCCCGATGCACAGGTTCTGGGCGAAGTCGATGGCGGCTTTGCGGTTATGAACGAATGGCTTTACGCGACCCGCCTGACGGTTGCGGCATTTTCAGTCGGGCGTGCGCGGCGCTGCTTTGACTATGCTCTGAACTACGCGGCCGAGCGCAAGCAGTTCGGCCAACCCATTGGCAAGTTTCAGGGTGTCGGTTTTCAGATCGCGGACATGATCACCGAAATTGACGCCGCTGACTGGCTGACGCTGTCCGCTGCGTGGCGTCTGGATCAAGGTTTGCCTTCGAACCGTGAAATCGCCTCGGCCAAGCTCTATGCGTCCGAGATGCTGGCGCGGGTCACGGATACCACTCTGCAAATCTTCGGCGGCATGGGCCTGATGGATGACTTCCCGATCGAGCGCTTCTGGCGCGACGCCCGCGTTGAGCGCATCTGGGACGGCACCAGCGAGATTCAGCGCCATATCATCAGCCGCGATCTTCTGCGTCCGCTGGGCGCCTGACGATGAGCAAGGACCTGACGCGCCTGCTACGCCCGAAGTCCATCGCCGTCATCGGCGGCGGCGCGTGGTGTCAGCAGGTGATCCTGCAATCGGAACGCATGGGATATGCAGGCCACATCTGGCCGGTTCATCCCAAGGCCGCCGATATCGCGGGGCACAGAGTATTCTCCCGCCTTGAAGACCTGCCCGAACCACCGGATGCCGCATTCATCGGCATCAATCGACACGCCACGATTGACGCCGTGCAGGCGCTTGCCAAGATGGGCGCGGGCGGTGCGGTGTGTTTCGCCTCGGGCTTTTCCGAGGCAATGGCTGAGGACAACACTGGTGGAGACCTGCAGGATCGACTGATCACTGCTGCGGGCGACATGCCCATTCTGGGACCAAACTGTTATGGCTTTATCAATGCGCTGGACGGCGCTTTGTTGTGGCCCGATCAGCATGGAGCCACACCGGTGGACAAAGGCGTCGCGATCCTGACGCAAAGTTCGAACATCTCGATCAACCTGACCATGCAGAAACGCGCCCTGCCAATTGCCTACATGGTAACGTGCGGAAACATGGCGCAGACCAGCCAGGCGGAAATTGCCTCGGCCCTGATTGACGACCCGCGCGTGACGGCTGTGGGTCTGCATATCGAAGGTTTCAAGGATATCCGACAGTGGGAAGCGTTGGCGGCAAAGGCGCATGAAAAAGGCGTTCCGCTGGTCGCCCTCAAGGTCGGTGCGTCCGAGCAGGCGCAGGCGGCGACGGTCTCGCATACCGCGTCTTTGGCAGGCAGCGATGCAGGCGCACAAGCGCTGTTGGACCGGCTTGGCATTCCGCGCCTTTCTGCCTTGCCCGACTTTCTGGAAACGCTGAAACTGCTACATTGCTACGGCCCGCTGCCGGGTGGCCGGATCGCTTCGATCAGCTGCTCAGGGGGCGAGGCGAGCCTGATTGCGGACATGGCCGTTGGCAGCGGTCTGACCTTCCCGCGTTTGACACACGACCAGAAGACCCGATTGCGAAACGCGCTTGGCCCGATGGTCGCGCTGAACAACCCGCTGGACTATCACACGTATATCTGGCGCAACGAGGAAGCGATGGCGCAAGCTTGGTCCGGGATGACTGGGGGCGAAATCGACATGACAGTTTCAATCGTTGACTACCCCACCACCGACCCGACCGACTGGACCTGCGCGTCCCGCGCCGCGCTGAAGGTTCGCAATGAAACCGGTTCAAGGTTTGCAATTGCCGCGACCCTGCCTGAACTGATGCCCGAAGATGTCGCGCAAGAGCTTGTATCTGGTGGCGTAGTCCCTCTGATGGGCCTGCGCGAGGCCTTGTCGGCCATCCGCGCGGCGGGGCAAGCCGCCGCTCCAGCCAAAGATCCGGTGTGTTTGCCCGGTACTGCGGACGCGACGCGCACCCTGACCGAGGCCCAAGCGAAACAGGCACTGGCTGAGTATGGCCTGCGCGTTCCGCAAAGCCGCACGGCGCGCGGCACAGAAGAAGCGAAGGCAGCTGCACGCGGCATGACCGCACCCTTTGCCGTAAAAGGCGTAGGACTGGCACACAAATCCGAACATGGTGCGGTGCGTCTTGGCATTCAGGTCGAGGACGTCGGCGATGTTGCCGCTGAAATCGGAACGGATACGGTCTTGATCGAAGAGATGATCACCGGCTCGGTGGCCGAGCTGTTGGTGGGGGTCATTCGCGACCCGGCGCATGGCTTCGTTCTGACCCTTGGCGCGGGCGGTGTTCTGACCGAAGTGCTGCGCGATACAGCCTCATTGCTGGTGCCCAGCACGCCGGATGACATTCGTGCTGCCCTTGGAAACCTAAAAATCGCGCCATTGCTGGCTGGCTATCGCGGCCAGCCGCCGGCTGATATGGATGCAATCATCGCTGCCGTTCAGGCCATTCAGGCCTATGTCATGCAAAATGCCGACACGCTTGGCGAGGTCGAGATCAACCCGCTTCTCTGCACGCCCGACACGGCGGTTGCAGTGGACGCCCTCATTCGAAAGGCCTGAAACATGGACCCGATCAAAACCAGACGCGAAGGCGCGATCCTTGAGGTAACGCTGGACCGACCCAAGGCCAATGCCATTGATCTGGTCACCAGCCGCATCATGGGCAAGGTTTTTGCCGAATTTCGGGACGACCCCGATCTGCGTGTCGCCATCCTGACGGGTGCCGGTGAAAAGTTCTTTTGCCCCGGCTGGGACCTGAAAGCCGCCGCCGATGGCGATGCCGTTGATGGCGATTATGGCGTGGGGGGGTTCGGCGGCCTGCAGGAACTGCGCGACTTGAATAAACCGGTGATTGCAGCCGTGAACGGCATTGCCTGCGGCGGTGGTTTGGAACTTGCACTGTCGGCCGACATGATCCTCGCTGCTGACCATGCCACCTTCGCTCTGCCCGAAATCCGCTCGGGCACGGTTGCGGATGCGGCCAGTGTCAAACTGCCCAAGCGCATTCCTTACCACATCGCGATGGAGCTGCTGCTGACAGGCCGCTGGTTCGATGCCGAAGAGGCCAATCGCTGGGGTCTGGTGAATGAGATCATCGCCGCTGACCAGTTGATGAACCGTGCGTGGGAACTTGCACGGCTGCTGGCCTCGGGTCCGCCGCTGGTGTACGCGGCCATCAAGGAAATCGTCCGCGATGCAGAAGATGCCAAGTTCCAGGACGCCATGAACCGCATCACCAAGCGCCAGTTGCGCACGGTTGATGTTCTATATGCCAGCGAGGATCAGCTGGAAGGCGCGCGTGCTTTTGCGGAAAAACGCGACCCGGTCTGGAAAGGTAAGTAAGAAATCAACGCTTCGGCGGCGTCAGCCACTGTGCTGACATGCCGAAGTTGGACTCTTTAATCTCTTGCTTTGCGATGGCCTGCAGGTGCACCTCGTCCGGGCCATCCGCATAGCGCAACGCCCGTGCCCACGTGTAACTGTCGGCCAGCGGCGTGTCCGGCGTCATGCCCATGGCGCCGAATACCTGCATCGCCCGATCCGTCACCTTGGCGTGCACATTCGGCGCCACCACCTTGATCAGCGAAATCTCGCGCCGCGCCGCTTTCGCTCCGACCTGATCGATCTTCCACGCCGCCTGCAGGGTCAGCAAGCGCGCCTGTTCGATCTCAAGCCGTGATTTTGCGATCCACTCGCGGATCACACCCTGTTCCGAGAGCTTTTTGCCAAATGTCGTCCGCTCTTGCGCACGTTCGACCATCAGGGACAATGCCATCTCGGCCGCGCCGATCGAACGCATACAGTGATGGATACGCCCCGGCCCCAACCGCGCTTGCGCCAAGGCAAACCCACTGCCCTCTTCCCCTAACAGGTTGCCAGCAGGCACACGCACATCCTTGAACACCAGTTCTGCGTGACCCTCGGGGTCATGCATGTTCAGAATTGTCGGATTGCGCACAATCTCAAGGCCGGGCGTGTCCTTTGGAACAATAACCATGCTCTGTTGCTTGTGCCGATCTGCATTGGGGTCGGTCTTTCCCATGACGATGAACATCCGGGTGTTCGGATGGCAGGCATTGGTAATGAACCACTTGCGACCGTTGATGACATACTCATCCCCCTCACGCCGGATCGAGGTGGTGATATTGGTCGCGTCCGAGCTGGCCACGTCCGGCTCGGTCATCGCAAAGGATGAGCGGATTTCGCCGTTCAGTAGCGGCACCAGCCATTGCTCACGCTGCTCGGGGGTTGCGAACATGTGCAGCAGTTCCATGTTGCCCGTGTCTGGCGCATTGCAGTTGAACACTTCGGACGACCAACTGACCTGCCCCATCAACTCGGCAAGCGGTGCATATTCCAGATTGCTCAACCGTGTGCCGGGTTCATCGTCACGCAACGCCGGTAGAAAAAGGTTCCAAAGCCCTTCGGCACGGGCCAATGCCTTGAGATCCTCCATGAAAGAGACTGGAAATGTGCCCGCCTCGATCTCTTCCTTATGTTCGCGGATACGGGGATAGATATGTGCTTCCATAAAGCGTTTAAGCTGGTCGCGGAATTCCACGGCTCGCGGCGAAGGGGCAAAATCCATGGCGGTCCCTTTTCAGGCTGTTGAGGTTCCCCGTAGCCTAGCCGCGACCAATGCGTTTGTGAAACCTACTTGCCTGTTATTCCAGTCCTATTCCGTTAGGTCATTCCAGTTAAAGATCCTCACGCCACACCATTTTGAGTTGTCCGCAAGGCACGATCTGGAGCATTACAGCTCTGTTGCTCAACCTTCTGCTTAGCGATAATCCTCGGGAGTTATTAAAGCTGCGCCAAAGTGACGGAGACCTCGTGTCCGAAAAACAGATCAAGAAATCGGATGACATAGCGCATAAACTGTCCGCGCGAATTGTCAGCGGCGCTTTGAAACCGGGCGAAAAACTGCGACAGGACCTGATCGCACGAGAGTTTGGGGTCAGTCAGGTGACCGTGCGCGAAGCCTTGCTGCTTCTTGCCTCCAAGGGATTGGTGGTCGGCTTGCCACGACGGGGCATGTGCGTAGCCCCTATGGATCAAAGCGCTATTCAAGAGCTTCGGGTCATGCGTCGTGCGCTGGAACCGGTGGCGTTGCTGCATTCCGTACCGAACCTGACCGCACGCCAGATTGCAGATATCGAGCGGGTGCACGAAGAATGTGACAACGCTCAGTCAGCGGAAGATTGGGAGGATGCCAATCAAAGTTTTCACATGGCTGTCATTGCGGCCTGCAGCATGCCGCGCATGATCGCTGAAATCCAAAACCTGCAGCTGCTATACGCGTGGCATTTCAACAATTTGCACACAGGCAAATGGAGACAGCGCGCCGACCCGGACCACGCGGCCATTTTGGCCGCCATCAAGGATCGCGACGCGGCCAAAGCGCATTCCGTCATGCAGCGACACCTGACCCGTCTACCCTAATCCACTGCCGGCTTTCGCGCGATGATCCAAGTCGGGTGATACGTCAGCGATACCCCCTGTGCATCACCAAAGCGCCGGGAATAGTCATTGCTGAACGCTAGAAGACTGGATTTTGTCCATGGCTTCTGCGCGCGCCCATTCACACCGGTTTTGCGCAGATGGTCCAGCACCTTTCTGGGCGTGGAGAAACGCATCTGCCGTTCATCCTCGCCAAATGCAACGACGTCCAATATCCCGTCCACCGCGGCGACCAAATCCTCGGCCCCGCACAAACCCGGTGCCTTGGCTGACGAACCGACATGCAGCAATTCACGGTACTGCCCCGGGCCGAAACCTGAAACCGCCAGCCACCCCCCCGGTGCCAATGCGGCGGCCGCTCGGCGCAGGAATGTAGCGGGGTCAGGAAGCCATTGAATCATAGACGCTGACACAATCAGATCCGGGTGCATGGGCCATGCGATCTTCTCGGCGTCGCCGCACAGAAAATCCGCACCATATTCATAGGCCGTTTCCTGCGCTTCGGGGGCCAAATCATTGATTGTCAGCTTTTCAATCGCAAACTGCGCACAAAGCCGCTGGGTCAGAAGGCCCGTGCCACAGCCAAATTCCAAACCTGACGCAAATCGTTTCGGCGCACCGCTATTGCTCAGGTCTTGCGCCAGACGTTCGGCGATCCGGGCCTGTTGGCAGGCCGCATCGTGATACGAATGAAAACTGCGGCTGAAACTGCGTTGAACGCGATCGATCAAGGGGGCATTCATACGAGCCACTCCTGCCAGTATTGCCCGGCTCCAAAGGGGACATGATGTCCGGGAATGGATCGGACCGCGTCTTTTTGCGTGGCCCAGGCCGCGTGTTGTGCCTGCGATGGAATGATCCGGTCATTCTCAGGTATCCAGATCCGGTCAAAGCTGATATCGGGCGCTGCGCCGCGCTCGATCACCGAATAAAGTTCGGCCCTTGCCGCATCTATGTCGATCTCGGGCGCGGGACCGTTCAGTCCTGCCCGACGGCAGAACTTGCCAAAACTGGCAGTGCTCAGATTGTCCGCCGTAGCACGGATCATGTCTGGTGCAATGCCGCGTGCAGAATCCGCTGGGAACAGGGTCCCACTCACAGCGATCATGCGATCCGGGCGCAGACCGGTTTGCGCCAACCAATGCGCCGCCGACGCCACGCCAAATGAAAAGGCAAGCAGGTTGATCCTGTCATATTGCGCGAGATCAGTCAGTGGATCATCCAACTGGGTGAAATCCTCGACCAGCAGAACATCCATGTCCCCCGCCATTCCTTCGAAAGGCGCTGCACCAAGAGCCCACCCCCCGAAGACCACAAGCACCTCATCGGTGCCCAAGCGAGACAACCAGCGCTGTTTCATGACATCCCCCGCGCCAGCGAGACCATGGCCAACGTCACGCGGCCGAGTTCGTCCGGGGACATGATGTAGGGTGGCATGCAATAGATATTGCGCGCAAAGGGGCGCAGCCACACGCCGGTTTCTTTAGCCAGTCCATGCGCAACCGAAGGATCAACCCAGCCTTCCATTTCGATAACACCGATAGCGCCCAGAACACGCACATCTGCGACACCGGGCAAGCCCCGCGCCGGGGCCAGTTCCTGCGCCATTTGCTCGGCAATACCCGCAACTTCGGCACGCCAATCCCGGACAGAAAGCTGCTCGAGGCTGGCTACTGCCGCAGCGCAGGCCAGCGGGTTGGCCATGTAGGTCGGGCCGTGCATCATGACCCCGGCCTCGCTCTCGCCGATCCGACGGGCGACTGTTTCGGTGGTGACGGTTGCAGCCAGAGTGATATGTCCGCCGGTCAGCGCCTTACCAAGGCACAGGATATCCGGAACAACACCTGCGTGATGCAGGGCAAACAGCTCTCCGGTGCGGCCAAAGCCGGTGGCAATCTCATCGAAGATGACCAGCACGTCATGCGCCTTGCACATCTCGTATGCCCGTTGCAACCAGGTCGGGTGATAGAAATACATCCCCCCTGCCCCTTGTACGACGGGTTCAAGGATCAACCCCGCGATCTGATCGGCTTTGATTTCCAGCAGTTGTTCCAGCGCGTTCAGGCCGTTCAGATCACCATCCTCGGACCAGTCCTGTCCAAAGGCGATCTGCGGGCGCGGCAAAAAGTGCTGAACGGACAGAGCGCCCGCAAACAGCCCGTGCATGCCGTTGACCGGGTCACAGACGCTCATCGCTTTCCACGTGTCACCATGATAACCACCCCGAATGGTGGCGAATTGCGTACGTTCTTTGCGGCCCCGCGCCATCTGATATTGCACCGCCATTTTCAGCGCGACCTCGATGGCTACCGAGCCACTGTCGCTATAGAAAATGCGATCCAGCCCATCGGGCAACAGGTCAACCATCTTGCGGCCCAGCTCAATCGCCGGAAAGTGGGTGAGCCCTCCGAACATCACATGCGGCATCTGATCCAACTGCGCCTGCATCGCCTTGATGATCGCCGGGTGACGATGCCCGTGTACTGCACACCACCAAGATGACATTGCGTCGATCATCCGGGTTCCGTCGTCGGCAGTCAGCCAAACGCCCTCGGCCCCGGTGATCAGGTGCATCGGGCCGGGTTGCAGCACGTTGGTATACGGGTGCCACAGGTGGCGGGCGTCAAACTCAAGCGGGGTCACAGGGCGCTCCGAATTGCTTCGACGTCGATACCGGTAAATGCCTCGGCCAGGCTGTCGCGGGACAACGGATCAATAAACGGCAGTCGGCCCAGATGTCGGGCTTTGTTCATGTCGGCAATGGTCTGTTCAACATCCGGCTCAGCATCGCCGACAAAGGCAACCCCGACCACATTGCAGCCAGCATTGCGCAGCGCCATCAGGGACAGAGTTGTGTGATTGATCGTACCCAAAGCTGTACGCGCCACCAGCACCACCGGAACCTGCCACTGCGCGATCACATCAAGGAAAAACACCCGGCGATTGAGCGGCACCATCAGCCCACCCGCACCTTCGACGACCAAAGTGCCGTTTACCTCCGGCAGTTTCAGGCGCGCGGGATCAATCTCAATCCCCATATCCTCGGCGGACAAATGCGGCGACGCCGGCATGTTCAGCCGATAGGCTTCGGGCAACACTTCGGCCCCGGACAAATCCTTTACAATCTGCGAATCCGTCGCCTCTTCCAGCCCCGATTGCACCGGCTTCCAATACTGCGCGCCAAGGGCTGCGGTGAGGCCCGCCGCGAATACTGTTTTGCCAATACCGGTGTCTGTCCCGGTGACAATGACGGTGCTCATGCGGCCTCACTTTGATGCTGTGCCAAGGATTCAAACAGGGCAGAGATATCGGACATCGAGACATTGCCAGTGACCGATACACGCAAACGCGACGTGCCGCGCGGAACTGTTGGCGGGCGAATGCCTCGAACATCGAACCCCTGCCCCTGCAACTTGGACGCCATTGCCATTGTCCGCGCATCATCCCCCAGAATGACCGGGATGATCTGGCTGTTCAGTGTGTACTTGGGCAAGCCTATGCGCACGGCTTCAATATGGGCGTGGTGCATGCGTGTTACGGCGGCCTCGGGTAATGCGGTGTCGGATTGCATATGCTCTAGCACTGCCCGCACCAGCGCCGCGTTAAACGGCGACGGGGCGGTTGCAAAAATAAACGGGCGCGCGCGATTGATCAGCGTGTCGATCATGACTTGCGAGCCACAGATCAAACCACCCGAAACGCCCAAACCCTTGCCGCAGGTGTGCAATGTCAGAACTTCGGACTTCAGGCCATGCGCCAACCCTCGGCCATTGGGCCCAAAAACACCGGTCGCGTGGGCTTCGTCGACGATCAGAACAGCGTCGTGCTCGACGGCCAGATCGGACAGCGCATTCAAGGGAGCGATGTCCCCTTCCATGGAATAGACGCTTTCGACAGCGATCCAGATTTGGCCTGCGCCGCCACCGGCCAGCCAGTCGGACAGAACGCGCCGTGCATCTGCCGCATCATTATGGGCAAAGGCGCGCGTGTCGGCCCGGCCCATGCGCATGCCCTCGTGGGCGCTGGCATGGACCAGATCGTCATACAGGATCAGGTCTCCGGCTGCGGGCAGGGTCGAAAAAATCGCCTGATTGGCTTGAAACCCACCCCCCATGAACAAAGCAGCCTCAGCCCCGAAAAACGCCGCGGCCTCCTGCTCCAATGCTTCATGTTCCGGGTGGTTCCCGCGCAACAGCCGCGATCCCCCCGAGCCAAGAGGAACATCGCGCTGCAATGCCTTCTGCGCAGCGTCACGCAGAAATGCGGATTCTGCCAAACCAAGATAGTCGTTTGACGCGAAGTCCAAGCCGCGCCTCGGGGACAGCACCCGGCGGCGATGCCGGGCACTTAGCGTTTCAAGCATCGAGTTCAGGCGACCCAATGCTTTCATTCAGCCGCTTCCGCGCAGCTTTGCCCCGCTACGGTTTCAGCTTCCAGCCCGAGCTTGGCAAACAGGACAGCGTCCTTGTCTTCCTCGGGGTTTTCTGCGGTCAACAGCGTTTCACCCACAAAGATCGAGTTAGCACCGGCCAGGAAACACATCGCCTGATGCTCATCGCTCATATCGCTGCGGCCTGCCGACAGACGCACATAGGATTTTGGCATCATGATGCGGGCGGTCGCGATCACGCGCACAAACTCGATCGGGTCGATCGGCTTTGCGTCGGCCAGAGGTGTGTCTTCCTGTGGCATCAGCATGTTAATCGGAACGGATTCAGGTGCCGGGTCCAGATTGGCCAGCGTTAGCAGCATATCGATGCGGTCTTTGATTTCCTCGCCCATGCCAAGGATGCCGCCGGAACAGACTTTGATTCCTGCCTCTTGCACACGTTGCAGTGTATCAATCCGGTCCGCAAAGGTACGGGTGGTGATCACCTCGGGGTAATAGCGCTCGGACGTGTCGATGTTGTGGTTGTAATAATCAAGCCCCGCGTCACGCAGACGGAAGACCTGATTTTCGTCCAGCATGCCTAGGGTCATGCAGGTTTCCATGCCCATTTCACGGACACCTTCAACCATAGCCACCAATGCATCCATGTCGCGCTCTTTCGGCTCACGCCAGGCCGCGCCCATGCAGAACCGGGTCGCGCCGCCATCTTTCGCTTTGCGCGCTTCGGTCAAAACCCGCTGAACTTCAATCAGTTTCGAGGCCGACAGTTTTGAGCCGTTGCGGGCTGACTGCGAGCAATAGGAACAATCCTCGGCGCAGCCGCCTGTCTTGATCGATAGCAGCTTGGAGGTCTGGATCTTGTTGGGATCAAAATTCTCACGATGTACGGTTTGCGCGCGGAACAGCAAATCCATTAGCGGAAGATCATATACGGCCTGAGCCGCCTCGCGGGTCCATGTCGGGGAGGTGTTTTCCATTTTATCGATAATCTGTCCAAAACTCCATGCCTGACATCTGTAATATCGATACAAGGCTAAACTACAACTGAAAACTGCCCGACCGGAAAGAAACGCGCGGCTATGACGCGCATTTGCCTATGGCTCAGCCTGGGGCTTCGCTTCGGTTCAGGCAATCCAGTGCGGAACAAACAAAACTTGAACGGAAACTGCGATGAAGAACGACACGCTACCGGTCAGCACGAAGGCATGCCAAATGGTGTTGTGAAAGGGCAGCCGCTCAAAAAGGTAGAATAGGACGCCTACGGTATAGACTACGCCGCCCGCGATAATCAGCCAGACCACAGCCGGGGACAGCGCGGCCAGCATGGGTTTTCCGGCCCAGACGACCGCCCACCCCATCATCAGATACAGCGCCAAACCGAACCAGCGAAAACGCCCCGGATCGATCAACTTCAGAACAGACCCCAACGTGGCCGACGACCATAGGCCAATCAGAAGCCCCGGCGCCTGCACACCCGGTAGCAATAGAAACGGCGTGTAGGTCCCCGCAATCTTAACATAGATACCCGAATGATCGAGACGGCGCAGAAGATCGGACCATTTCTCGCTTTCTATCATGTTGTAAAGTGCCGAAAACGTAAGCATCAGCACCAGCGCGATGCCATAGATAGAAACACCCAGCACCGCTTCGGGCTCGGGCCGGTTCTGAGCAGTCGTCGTGATCAGGATCGGAACCGCAACCAAGGATGCCGAAACACCCAAAACATGCACAACCCCATCGCTTACGCGCTCGGCTCGGCTGTAGGCCGGGCGGATATGGGCGAAGGACCACATAGTTAAAACGTAAGTGCCGCAAGGCGGTCGGGCAAGTCTATGGCACGTTAGGCCAGTTCAGTTGGGCGCATCCCCCGGCTTGGGGTCTTTGTACCTGCTTAGATCGAAGAGCCCGGCCTGGATGGGTTTCTGGTCCAGAAACATCTCATTAACCCGGTCGCTCAACGCCCAGAAATTCGGGCTTGTCCGGCGTACCCCATACTTGGCCACCACGTCCATGTAATCGCCTTGCGACCGGATGGATTTCAGCGCGCCTATGAAAGTAGGCAGCTGATCCTGTCTAAGGTTGAAAAAGAAATTCGGATAGCTGCCGATCAGCCCCGGAAGAACTGTCAGGACATCCGACCTGGGGTCTCGTCTTGCCTTTTCATCAAACAGGAAAGCCACGTTGAAATGCGCCTTGTCATGGACAACGGTAAAAGGCTGCGTCACTCCGGCGTCCTGTTCAACGATCAGAACAGACAGGTCGGGCAGGTATTTTACCCACTCGCCCGTTTGATCAGCCAAACCGCGCAAGTCTGCAGTCAACGGATCCGAACTGCAATCACTGTCGAGACACCTGTTGATCGGGTCCGTTGTAGGCCACAGCCCATCGCCGCGTTCCAGCAATGTCAGCAGGAATTCCTGTTTGGGCGCAGCAGTTTCAAAAGTGATCCCTGTGGGGAAGCTGTTTTCGACACGCCGCCGATGCCAATAGGTGTGCAGCTCGGCCAGCGCCCCCTGATACCAGCGTTCATGCATCTGCGGCCGCACGTCCCTTGGCATGAAGAACAGAAAGGTATCTTCGCTCTCCATCCGCAGCTCATCCATATAAAGCCGCGTGGCCAGTTGATGCTCGACTCGACCGAACACATCGTATCCTGCCACTAGGTCGTAGTAGATGCGCTCAAAAATAGGGAAGTCGATGACCCAAGCGGTTTCAGGGACGCCACCATGAAACCCGGTCATGGCCGAGGCGTTGTCGAAATGGCGAAACACCGTAATCAGCGCGTTGGGGTTGGTACCCTCGCCGTCCCAGATCGAACCATAGTCAAATCCGGTCTCGTGGAACGGAGAGGCCCGATATCGCGTATCCCTGAATTTTAGATACTGCGCTTGGTTCTTGTGCGAGAACCCCTGCAAAGCGCCCAGTACACCAGCGTCGGCTTTCGAAACGGGCAGCTCAAGATAAGCGGCTCCGTCTTGCAGGTAGCTGGGATCTGTAGTCGACAAATCCGCATCGGGGTCAAGGAAGCTGACCCAGAACCGGTCTTCGATTACGTCGACTGCGGTTTCGCCGTGGCAGACAGGACCGCGTATAAAGCTGCGTACAAAGAACAGCGCATCGTCCAACAGGAATTGATAACGGCTTTTGGCCGGTATCTGCATGAAAGTCGTGAACGGATTGCCGCCCTCGGCGTCTCCGTACGGGGGCAGTTCCGTCACCGTCCATTCCGGGTCAAGGAACAACTGTCGGTAGCGCGCCATGCGGTCTGGCCCCAACTTGTAGACCAGATGTTCCTTGTGCATGATCGTTTCAGTTACCTGCTCGATACGGTAATAAAAAGCGCCAGAGCCCGGATCATCAAAAGGTCGCCGTGTTGCGATAATCCCGATGGCCTCCCCCGGCCCCGTGGTCGAGCGGACGAGCTGAAAGAAACGCCTCGGGTCGTCACCCACAAAATGAAGTCGCGCCAGAAACAGATGTTCATACAGATAGCGGCTCATCAATTGGCTGCGCAGATCATCGGCGTTCAGAAACGCCTCCCATTTGGTGATCTGGTCCTGAATCTCATCCGGTATGTCGGGAAGCGCGGCTGGAAGCGGCGCACCGCTGCGCGCCCAGCCGATAAGGGTTTGATACTCTGCCTCCGCAAGGGGCGCAGTGCCATAGGGCATGCCCGCCTTTGCGTGGTGCCGGCTGAACACATCAAACTCGGCAGAGGTCGGGCAGACCAGAGGACGGTCGAGGGCAAGGCCAAGCTCATCCGGTAGTGGCGCGTTGACCGGTAACGCATTCTGGCGCCCCAATTCGAGATAGCGTTCCAATAGGCCTGCGGCATCGCCCTGCCCCGGCTCCCGAGTGACCGAATGAAACCCCAGCGCACGCCATTCGGGCACGGTCTGCGCGTCAATCCCCAACCGGGTGGGTTGGGCGTCGGTCAGACGTTCGGTATGGTAGACGGCCTCTTTGCTGGCCCCGCGCAGCACACCTTCAGGCGAGGTCAGCTTAAGCTGACAGGGCCCGTCATAGCAGCTGTGGCAGACGACACAGCGGCGATCCATGATCGCTTTTACGTCGCTCTGTGTCCGGTCATTGACCGACGGTATCGTCTCATCCTGCGCTTGGGCCTTTGACGTGAGCCCGCAGGCAATCGTCAATACGACTGCAACTGTCAGAGACAATAGACCTGTTCGCATGAACGCCCCCCCGTAACCTGCCAATATCATTGCAGTTCAGAAGGGCGTTACGCAAGCATCAGCCGATGTGGTATCCGGGGGTCGAGCGTGAGATTTCTGTTTCTTCATCCGTCATCTCGACAGGGAAATCGTCAAAAAGAGGCGTGCTCAGATACCGCTCTCCGGTATCGGGCAGCATGCACAGAACGGACGCGCCGGGCTCGGCCTGTTCGACGATTTGCATTGCAACGGCAAATGTTGCGCCGCCTGAAATTCCGGTCAGAATACCCTCTTGGCTGGCAAGTTTTTGCGCCCATTCCACGCCTGTTGGACCGGGCACGGGGATCAGCTCGTCAAAATAGCTGTTGTCGATGGATTCCTGCAGAACTGCCGGGATGAAATCCGGTGTCCAGCCCTGTATCACATGCGGCTCAAACGCTGGGTGGCTTGAGACGGGGTCGCTGTCCTTGCCGCGCTCGGTCGCGATACCACTTCCCACCAATTGCGCGTTGGCAGGCTCAGAGAGGATGATCTTTGTGTCGGGCCGCTCGGTACGCAAAACCCGCGCAACACCTGTGACTGTGCCACCTGTGCCATAGCCCGTCACGAAATAGTCCAGCCGTTCCCCATTGAAGTCACCCAGAATTTCCCGCGCTGTTGTTGCGGCGTGGATCTCGGCATTCGCCTGCGTTTCGAACTGGCGCGCCAGAAACCAACCGTGTGCCTCGGCCAACTCAGCGGCTTTGCGGTACATGCCTAAACCTTTTTCAGCCTTCGGCGTGAGCACAACCTTGGCCCCCAGCATGCGCATTAGTCGGCGACGCTCGGTCGAAAAGCTTTCGGCCATGGTGACCACCAGCGGATACCCTTTCTGGGCACAAACCATAGCCAGACCAATGCCGGTGTTACCACTGGTCGCCTCAACAACCGTCTGACCGGGTTTCAATGCGCCGCTGCGTTCGGCAGCCTCGATGATGTTCACGGCAAGGCGGTCCTTGACCGACCCGGCGGGATTAAATGCCTCGAACTTAACGAACAGATTGACGCCCTCTGGCCCCAGATTGTTGATGCGGATCGTGGGTGTATTGCCGATGGTATCGAGCACGCTGTCAAAGATTCGGCCATTGCCCGATGTGGTTCTAAGCTTGGGGTCGGTCATTGGATTTCCTCACATTTTCGGCTGAGCTTTCAGACCTTTCTACCTGCCGCACGCGTCAATGTCCCGAACCGTTTCCAGGAAGTGCCAAATGGCCCGATTTTTCTACCAACTACGCGAGAGAGGTCAGAGGTCGAGCACCACCTTCTCCGAACCTTCGGCGGGTACGGCACAACAGATCAAAACCTCATCTTCGAAATGGCCCGCGGTTGGCTGGGTACGATACGCGACTTGGCCCGCGATTTTGCGCGTCAGGCAACTGCCACATGATCCGCTGCGGCATGAGAATGACGGTGCCAGCCCCTGCGCCTCGGCTGTTTCCAACAATGTGGGGCCGCCCTTTTTCCATTGCGTGTTTTTCCCACTGGCCCCAAATGCGACGATGGCCTGTTCCGCCTCCGGCTCTGGGTGGAAGGAACCAATCGCCCCATCCGAACGCCTTTTGAGCGCGGCGGGGCCAAAGCTTTCTGCAAAAATACGGTCGTCGCGCGCACCCAGATCGCGCAGCATGTCGTAGACCGACTGCATGAAGGGCGGTGGTCCGCAGAGATAGAAATCATAGTCATCCAGTGGCAGCGTGTCTTGGATCAATTCGGGCGAGACGTACCCCTTGGCATCAAAATCCGATCCTTCACGAGCATCACGCTCGGGCCGGGAAATAACCGAGACATAGCGGATGTTGCCGCCGCTGGTGGCTTCGGCCCTGCGCAGCTCGGTGTGGAAAGCCCGCTGGGAAACTGTCTGCGCCGCATGAAAGATAGTCAGTCGACGCGTTTGGCCGGTCCGCTGCCCTTCGGCAAGGACATGGCGGGCCATCGACACCATCGGCGTGATCCCAACGCCGCCCGCGAACAATGCGGCGGGACGGGTGCTTTCTGCGTTCAGGTGAAACTCACCTTGTGGCGCTTTGACCTCGACCAGATCCCCAACGGATATCGTATTGTGAAGGTAGTTCGAAACGACACCACCGGGTTCACGTTTAACAGAAACACGATATCCGACGTCACCGGGCGCCGATGAAACCGTGTAGGTCCGCGTCACCGGATTTTTGCCGTCAGGGCTGATGCGGATTGTCAGGAATTGACCTGCCTCAAAGGGCAGCAAAGGCAACCCGTCCGCAGGCTCGAAGGTGAAAGAACGTATCGTCTTGCTTTCATCCTTGACCGAGGCCACGCGCATGGATCGCCACTGTCGCCGTAACGCCTCGGCCTTTTGCCGTGCCTCGACCGCCTGCCAGCTATCCGCCATCAAGCTGTTGGGCGAAAACTCCTGAAATTCGGCCCTGAATGGCAGCGCATCATAGATGCGCAAACCGTGATACAGATGAAACCGCCAAGCCCGGCTTGCCCCTTGGAAACCCGCGATATCGGGATGGTTTTCCGGCAGAACTTCGACCGTCCCGGTCAACATCAGCACATCGCCGGTCTGGTAGTCAGGGAACAGCAAACCTGCACGTGGGTTCACCAGAAAATTGCCCAACGTGTTGAAGAAATTATTTCCGGCGAAATCCGGAACCAGCAGACTGTTGCCGTCGACCTTGACGAACCCCGACTGCCCGCCCCGATGCGAAACATCCACACCCGTGTGATCCGGGGTGTTTACAGAACTTGCGACATAGAACGAATTGGCCGAGGCGATCATTGCGCTGGCTTCAGCGTCCAGGTCAAAGAACCGATCACTGCGGCGTCGTTCGACAATGGCTTCAGGGTCCCGAACAAACGAGACCTCGTGGGTCTGGATGTATTGCGGGCAGTTGCCGAAGGATTGCACCACATCCAGCGAAAAGCCATCGTCCTCAACTTGACCCACGGTGGCATTCATGCGGTTCCGGCGGCGCGTTGACAGCTCAACCCCGACCACCCCAATTGGCGCACCGGGTTTCAGTGCTGCGTTCAGCGGATCGTCCGGCAGCGGGCGGATATCGACGTCCAGTCGCCGATCGTGCGGCGATTGAATAAACCCTGGCCGCCCCGAGATCATCGACGCCCAGGGCCACCCATCCGAGTTAACGCTGCCCACGACGACGAACGGAAGCTGGCCAAAGAACTCTCGATGTTGGTCGGGCATGAACGGGCGAATGAAGTTGCGCCCAAGTTCCTCGATCTTGTCCCGTTTGCCGACCCGAGATTGCATATCCCGTTCGCCTGCGTGAAACGGCGAATGTTGCACTGTGACCGAAGCATTCATGGCGAACCTCATATGTCTTTGGGGATGAAAGGCCAGCCGCGCCCGCGCGCGGCTGGCCAAGGGCGCGTTCGGATCAGGCGGCGTTGAGGCCAGCTGCCGTGCTGGGCATCGGAACAAAGCCCTTCAACGCCTCAATATTGGAAAGCAGGCGGCGCACATTTGCGTAGGGTTCCAACGACACACCGCCTTCGGGTGCATGCGCGGTATAGCTGTATATCGCCACATCCGCGATGGTCGGCGTATCGCCAACAAGCCAGTCACGCCCTTCAAGATGCGCATCCAGTTTTTTCAGGACAGTGGCGGCGGTTGCATGGGTAAAGTCCGTGTCATAAGGGGCGTTGAAAACGGTGATAAGACGGGCCGCAGCCGGGCCAAAGGCGATCTCACCGGCTGCGAGGGTCAGGAATTTCTGTACCTCGGCCTCAAGAACCGGATCCGATGGCAAGTAGGACGGCGCGTATTTCCGAGCGAGATAGACCAATATGGCGTTGCTGTCCGTGACGACCACTTCACCGTCTTCAAGAACGGGTACCTGCCCCACGGGGTTCAGCGCAAGAAATGGCGCGCGCTTGTGTTCACCCCCGGCAAGGTCGACGTTGATAACGTCGTGTTCGATACCGGCCAGACTTGCAAACAGGACGGCGCGGTGGGCATGGCCCGAAAGCGGGAAGCTGTGGATTCGGATCGTATTGGACATCTGATAGCTCTTTCTCTGGTCTTGGGTTCGGCTGAGGGTCAGCATCTGAGAACCAGACTTAAATTGCTTTGCCGCAGGCGATAATATACTTTCATGGTGAATTACTATGAACATGGCGTAGACAATGGACACCATCCAAGGCATGCGTGCTTTCGCGGCAGTGGCGGCACATTCCTCATTCACCGAAGGTGCAAAGCAGGTCGGCATCAGCACGAAATTGGCCAGCAAATATGTCGGCCAGCTAGAGGACCGACTGAACGCGCAGCTGTTCAACCGCACGACCCGCAGCGTAACCCTGACCGATACTGGACGCTCGTACTTTGAACGCTGCCTGCCGCTGCTGGAGCAGTTCGATGAACTGGAAGGCCTTGTCCAACAGCGGCAGACTGAACTTGCGGGGCGCATAAGGATCACTGCGCCGACCGGCTATGGCTCGGCGGAATTGATCCACCTGTTGAAGCCGTTTCAAACCCGGCATCCAAAGGTTTCCGTCGAACTTCACCTCTCGGATCATCACGTTTCGATGGTTGAGGAGGGTTACGATCTGGCTATTCGGTTCGGCGCGCTGAAGGATTCAACCCTGGTGGCACGCAAACTCATGGATATGCGGATCGTGTGTTGTGTTTCGCCCGACTATTTAGCGCAGCACGGCACACCAACTGAGCCTGCGGCACTGGCCACCCACAACTGCCTCATGCAAACCGCTGGAGCCAATGTTGACCACTGGGCCTTCAAGGGGGCGGAAGGTGCTTACACAGTTGCGGTTTCAGGCAACTTCCGCGCAAATTCCCCCCGCGCCGTGGCGAATATGGCAGCAGATGGGTTGGGAATTGGGCGCATCCCCTTGTACACGGCACAACCTTTTCTAGCCTCGGGCCAATTGAAATTGTTGTTTGAATCGCAAGAGGCCGTTTCGTTGGGGCTTTACGCTGTCTACCCTCAGAATCGCCACCTGACCGCGCGCATACGCGCCCTGATCGAGCATTTGTTTGCGCAATTGCGCGGATCGTAAGGTTCGACGCACTCACAACCCTGTGCGCCAAAATTATGGCGCAGTGTCTGTTGAAAAATTATCTACCTACCACTAGGTAGTTTACTCAAATGCAGTCCCCAAACGATTACCTTACTAGAGGCTCGCTGTCGAAAGGAACCTTTCTCATGGAACTCAACGCGGACTTTTCCTCTCGTGTCGTTGTTCACTCTGATCAACTTGAATGGCAGGCCTCACCAATGAAAGGCGTGGACCGGCGCATGTTGGATCGGTTCGGTGGCGAAGTCGCGCGTGCGACGACCATCGTCCGCTATGCACCAGGCAGCCACTTTTCGGCTCATACCCATACCGGCGGCGAAGAATTCATCGTACTCGAAGGCGTCTTTCAGGACGAACACGGCGACTACCCTGCTGGGACCTATGTGCGCAATCCGCCCACCACATCGCACACGCCGGGGTCTGAACCTGGCTGCACCATCTTCGTCAAGCTTTGGCAATTCGATATGGAAGACCGTAACCAGTTCCGTAAAAACATGGTCGACGAACTGTCCTCCTCGGTTAACGGTGTAGCAACTGCAATCCTGCACAGCGACGCGCGCGAAACCGTAACCTACAGCCACCTTGACCCGGGCACATCTTTTGACTCTGACGCGGCGGGGGGCATCGAACTTTTGGTCATAGACGGAACCATCACATCCAAAGAGGATGTACTGCACCCGACCAGTTGGCTACGCCTGCCTGAAGGCGAAAAGCTGTCCATCACCGCCGGCACGGAAGGCGCTAAAATCTGGATGAAGTCCGGCCATTTGCCATTCGCGCAAGCACCGGCTGTTTGATACTTCAGCAGATGCCACAGGTGGAAACACAGGTTTTAATCATCGGCGCCGGGCTTTCCGGGCTAAGTCTTGCGACGCAGCTTGTTGATCGCAGGCACGATGTTCTGTTGGTAGAAGCGCGGGATCGCCTAGGCGGCCGTATCCTGACTAAACGGATCGGAAGCGGCTATTTCGATCTTGGGCCAGCCTGGTTTTGGCCCGGACAGCCACGCATAGCCGCTTTGATAGAACAATTTGGTTTAAAGTGGTTCGAGCAATTTTCCACTGGCGCGCTCAGCTACGAAGATGAAACCGGGCGCGTCGAAAGGGGTCGTGGTTTTGCCTCGATGCGGGGGTCTTACCGCGTTGAAGGGGGGATGGCAGCAGTGACCGATGCTCTGGCCGCCAAACTTCCTGCGGATCGCATAGAGCTATCCACACCGATCACCGCTTTGACCCGGAATGGCGATGAAGTTTTAGCCACCACGGAAGGTGGCCAAACGATCAAGGCGCGACAGGTGGTTCTGGCTATACCACCTCGCGTGGCCAGCAAGATAACGTTTTCGCCTGCCCTGCCCCAAAGAACGCAAGAGACTATGGCCGGGATCGCGACATGGATGGCCGGTCAAGCCAAAGCCATCGCTATCTACGAAACGCCCTTCTGGCGTAGCGACGGCCTGTCCGGCGACGCGATGAGTCGCCTTGGACCGATGGTGGAATTACATGATGCCTCGCCCGCAGCAGGTGGACCTTATGCTTTGTTCGGTTTCATCGGTACCCCGCCTCAGGCGCGCCGCGACGTACAGCGTTTAAGGCAGGCGCTTTTGGACCAACTGATCCGACTATTCGGCCCGGAAGCTGCCGAGCCAAAATCCTTACGGATTTTGGATTGGGCTTTTGATCCTTTCACTGCAACCCCACTGGATCAGCAGCCTGTTTTTGCGCACCCACGATATGGCCTGCCACGTGCATTAGCTCGTATTTGGGAAGGTCGACTGATCTTTGCCGGAACCGAGGTCGCGCCGCAATTCGGCGGGTATCTTGAAGGCGCGCTTGAGGCTGCGGAAAACGCGTTGGCACTGATCGAAACAGAAAAGGTTTGAACGCATGACGCGCGATACCAAAACCGCATTGCTGGACGTGGCCGAACAAGCGGCACGTGCGCGTGGATTCGACGGGTTCAGTTATGCGGATCTGGCCGAGGCCGTGGGTATTCGCAAGGCATCCATCCACTATCACTTTCCCACCAAAGCCGCCCTGTCGGTCGCACTGATGGAGCGGTACTACACCACGTTTGAGCACGAATGCCACAAGATCGAAGCGTCCCATCACACAGGGGCTGGACGTCTGCTGGCATTGATCAAGCTGTATCGTGATGCCTTGAATGAGGGCAAAACACTGTGCTTGTGCGTCTCGCTGATCAGCAGTCGCGAAAGCCTTTCAGTCGACGTAATCCAAAGGATCAAAGCCTTTCAAGCGATGATGACGACACAGATCGAAGCTATATTCGAGTTGGGGCGGAAAGACAGGACAATCGCAAACATTGCCGCCCCCAAGGCCGAAGCCCACGCCACATTGGCGTTGTTGGAAGGCGCACATTTGAATGCGCGGGCCGCGGAAAACCTAAAGCCCTTCGACGCAGCCCTTGACCTTTTGAAGTCGCGTTGCCGGGCACCAACCGAAGAAAATCTTTGAATTGCTCGGTGTTACCTGAATACAGGTCACGCGAACAGGGTAGCTGTCCGACACCACAGTTTTGTTTCAAAAACCCGCTCGCTGTCACCTGTGCGTGAAAGCTCTTTCAATGCGTTGAAATCATCCTCCGCTTCCCGATTTAAGGACGGCAACCAAGGTTAGTGGAAGGAAGGGCTACCCCATGACGATGTCAGAAAGTTCGAAAATCTCTGCGGGGCTGTTCCCAAGGTTCAATATCCCGCTTTTGGGGATGATGTTCATTTCTGGTTTCTTCGCCTCCAATGCGTTCGACCTGTGGGGACAGTTGATCAGCCCAGCCTTAGGCTTGGCCAACTTGTCGCCGCATGGCCTGGCGCGTAGCCTGCTTGGCAGTCTCGGCCTGCCTAACGGCGAGTTTGCGGGCTATTTCGTACATTTCTATCTGGTGGGACTGATTGGATATCCGATTGGCTGGCTTTATGTGTTCAACCCGATTTGGACGTCGATCTTCAACGGCCGCCACATCTTACTGGGTTCGGCGATCTATGGGTTCGGGCTTTGGGTCTTTGCCATCGGCGGTATTACGGCCATTGCTGGCCTGCCCTTTTTCCTGAACTTCACCGGCATCACCTGGGTCGCCCTGGTCGGGCATGTGCTTTATGGCATCGTGCTGGTCTGGGTCATCCGCCTGATTGAACGGCGGTCCTAAGACCAACTCTCTGGCCGGGAGAGCAAATCACCCGGCCTTTTGCATCATGACGGTCCAGCGATGCGCTCTTCTTTGTAGTTCCGCGCCTTGGACATCTTTCCAATCCCCGGATTGAACGAATTGGTCGGATCACAGCATTTGTAATGTGACGCCAGATCGGGTTTGGCTTGATACAGATGTCCGACGTTATGCTCTGCCGGATATTCCGCGCCGCGTTCGTCGAACAGTTCCAGCATCGCCGCCTTCAGCGCCTTGGGGTCGGCACCTTTCCTGACCACATAATCCTGATGCATCACGTGGCACATGAAATGGCCGTAGTAGAGTTTGTGAACCAACTGGTCTTCAATCTCAGGCGGCAGTTTTTCCAGCCAATCCTGATCGTTGCGTCGTAGCGCTACGTCTAAGGCGATAATGTCCTCAACCTCATTGGCATGGATCGCCATATACCGCACAGCGGCACCAGCAGCAGCGAAACGGTGCAAACCTGCGATCTTGGCCTCGCGCCCGGTGCATTCAAAGAAATCCGCGTCGCGGTCTTTCAGAAATGAAGGCAGCCATTCCGCAGCCTCGGCGATCCCGTCATCCTTCATCTTCAGGATCAGATGGTGTTCGTAGCGGTCCCGGAAGTCCACCATGCGTTTCGGCAAAACCCGCGGCCACAGCGCAACCGCCATCTGCATAAACCGGTCAGTGAAATTGCTAAGCAGCGGGATGCGCCGCAACCGCGCGTCTACCGCACCCTTCATGGCAAAGAAAAACGGCAAACGATCCGTGCCCAGCTTGTCGATCATCACCACAGTGTCCTTGCCGTATTTTGCGGTGATGTCGAACACTTCGCGCTGCATATATTCGGCCGATACAGGCAGTGAGGTAAACTGCGACAAGATATGACGGCGCAGCGCCGCCAGATCATCGGGGTCGTTGGCGCCGATGTAAAAAACCTTTTCTGCCTCGTTCTTCGGGAAGGTATCAAGGCGTACAGCGAAGACCGCCAGCTTGCCCGCCGACCCGGCAGATTCGAACAGTTTCCCTTTGTCCGCGTTGAACCGCGCAGGCGTTTCCGCATCAACATCACGCACGATCTGTGCGTAGTCACTGGCCGAAGCGCGCTTGTTCGTGGCCCCCGGGTTCCGGTCAAATGTGCCCGCCTCAAGGGCAGTCAGGATTTCCTCGGGCGTTTCACCCAGATCAATACCCAGATGATTGACCAGTTCCAGCTCACCTGCCTCGGTGATCTGCGCATAGACAGACAGTTCGGTATAGACTGGCCCGCGTTCCACCAATGATCCGCCCGAGTTATTACAAACCCCGCCCACAATCGAGGCCCCAATGCAGGACGAACCAATCACCGAATGAGGCTCGCGCCCAAGCGGGGCCAGCAGTTTTTCCAGCGCAAACAGGGTGGCCCCCGGAAAGCTGACAATCTGTTCGCCGTTGTTCAGCGGTACCAGTGCATCCATGCGGCGGGTGTTGATCAGTACCACGTCGCGATCATAGCTGCCTGATGGTGTGGATCCTTCCGTCAGGCCGGTATTGGCGGCCTGCATGATCACGATCTTGTCGGACGCAACGCAAGCCTGCAGCACTTTCCATTGTTCCAACAACGTACCGGGTTGGATAACGCACAGCGCCTCACCCTCGCCGGAACGGAAACCGCGCCGAAACCGCTCGGTCGCGCGCTCGCCGGTCAGGACGTGGCGCGATCCGACGATAGAACGGAAATGTTTGATCAACTCGTCATTGGTCATGGCAGCCCTCGTTTAGGGTTATGCGGCGCGAAAACGAATGTTGTCGCGGCTCAGCTGGTCAATGCTTGTGACGCCCATCAGTTTCATGTCGCGTTCGATCTCGGCCCGCATCAGGCCCAAAGCGCGCTCGACGCCTGGCTGACCTGCCGCGGCAAGCGGGTACAGATAGTGCCGCCCGACCCCAACGGCCTTGGCACCAATCGACAGCGCCTTGAGCACATGGGTGCCGCGTTGGATGCCGCTATCCATCATCACGTCCAGCTTGTCGCCGACAGCATCGACGATCTCGGCAAGTTGGTCGAAGGGCGTGCGTGAGCCGTCCAGTTGGCGGCCCCCGTGGTTCGACAGAATGATGCCGGTGCAGCCTATCTCGGCCGCGCGTTTGGCATCTTCGACAGTCATGATGCCTTTGAGGCAGAACTGACCATCCCAATCGCGCACCATCTGCGCCACGTCATCCCAGTTCATCGACGGATCCAGCATGTCGGTGAAGTACCCACCGATGGAACTGGCCCCACCGCCCATATCCACGTGTTCTTCCAACTGCGGCAGGCGAAATTTCTCGTGAGTGACGTAGTTGATCCCCCACATGGGCTTGATCGCAAACTGGATCATGCCGCCCAGTGTCAGGCGGAACGGGATAGAAAACCCCGTGCGCAGGTCGCGTTCCCGGTTGCCGCCGGTGATGCTGTCCACGGTCAGCATCATCACTTCGACCCCCGCCTCTTTGGCGCGCTGCATCATGGCCGAGTTCAAGCCGCGATCCTTGTGGAAATAGAACTGATAGACCTGCGGGTTTTTGTGTTTCTGCCGCAGCTCTTCCAGCGATACAGTGCCCAGTGAGGACACCCCGAACATGGTCCCGTATTTCTCAGCCGCCGCAGCCACCGCGCGTTCGCCCTGATGGTGGAACAAGCGCTGCAAGGCAGTGGGTGAGCAATAGACCGGCATGTCCAGCTTTTGCCCCATCACGGTGACGGACATGTCCACGTCGGACACCCCACGCAGGACCGAGGGCAACAGGTCGCAACGGTCGAACGCATTGGTGTTTTCCCGATACGTCACCTCATCATCCGCGCCACCGTCGATGTAGTTGAAGATCGGCCCCGGCAGCCGCTGTTTGGCCAGCCGCCGGAAGTCATGGAAGTTATGACATTGGCTCAGACGCATCGGTTCCGTTCCTTAGTAAGCGACCGAGGGCAGCCACGTGGCAAGGGTCGGCCACAGGAACACCAGAGCGAGACCTGTCAGCTGCAGCAGCACGAAGGGAATGATGCCCTTGTAGATGTGCATCAGCTTGATCTCGGGCGGGCAGACGCCTTTCAGGTAGAACAGGGCAAAGCCAACCGGCGGTGTCAGGAAGCTGGTTTGCAACGTCACCGCGACCAGGATCACGAACCATACCAGCGCCGGTTCATCCAGAACGCCAAAGCCGGGGATGTCGATGCCAAGCCCGTTCACGATGGGACGCATCAGGGGCAGTACGATCAGCGTGATCTCGATCCAGTCCAGCACGAAACCCAACAGGAAGACGATGAACAGGATGAAGAGGACCGTTCCATTGGCACCAAAGCCGGTGGATTGCACCACATGCTCGATCAGCTCGTCGCCACCCAGTTCGCGCAGAACATACGAGAACACGGTCGCGCCCAGGAAGATCGCGAAGATATAGGCGGTGGTGTTGAAGGTCGACACCAGCACGTTCCACAGCTTGGCAAAGGTCAGCTTGCGATAACCAAGCGCCAGCAAGGTCGCACCCAGCGCACCGATGCCCGAGGCTTCGGTCGGCGTGGTCAGACCCGCAAAGATCGAGCCCAGCACGGCGAGGATCAGCATCAGCGTCGGGATGACGGCGATCAGCACGTCCTTGACAGCGGCCCAATCGGGGGCTTTAGCACCTTCGGGCACGGGGGCCGCGTCGCGCTTCACCAAAGCAAGGATGAAGATATAAGTCAGATACAGGCCACCGATAATCACACCGGGGAAGACCGCAGCCATGAACAGGTCACCCACTGACAACGCCATCTGGTCGGCCATGATCACCAGCATGATCGACGGCGGGATCAGGATACCCAGCGTGCCGGAGGCCGAAACCACACCTGCGGCCAATGTCGGCTGATACTTCTGCTGCATCATCGAGGGCAGCGACAGCACGCCCAGCAGAACCACGGACGCACCAATGATGCCGGTCGAGGCCGCGAGAATGATGCCGATCAGCGTAACAGTGATCGCCAGACCGCCGCGCACGGTACCGAACAGGCGCTGCATCGAAGACATCAGACGCTCGGCCACACCGGATTCGTCCAGCATCAGACCCATGAAGATGAACATCGGCAGGGCAACCAGAACCGCGTTGGACATGGTGGCGTAGACACGGTTCACCACAGCGCCCAGGGTCAGGTAATCGAGCCCGGTAAAGGTGCTCTCAAGCCCGGTCCACAGCATCAGATCGTTGTCGAACAGATAAGCCAGACCGCAGTATGCCACGCCCACACCGGCCAGCACCCAAGCCACCGGATAGCCGGTGAACAGCAGCGCAATGAAGGTCAGGAACATCGCGATGACCAGCTTTTCCTCGGTCGTTTCGACAAGGAAAGTCAGACCGACACAGACCGCCGCAAAAACAGCCAGCACCAGCAGAATGCGACGCAGCGGCGCGCCTTCACGCTCGGATTCCGGTCCGTAGAGCAGTGCATGGCCGTCGTGGATCAAGCGGGCCAAGGCCGCAAGTGCCAGCAGGATAAAGCTGATCGGAATGACCGCCTTGAAAGCCCAGCGTGCCGGAAGACCCGTGGGGCTGTCCGAACGTTCATTGACGCGGAAGCTTTCGTAGAAATAGTCAAAACCCTGATCGACCATCAAATAGATGAACGGTGTCAGCAGGGTCAGGATGCCGATCACCTCGATCACCCGCTGGGCGCGGCGCGAAAGTTGCATATGCAGCACGTCCACGCGCACATGGCTATCGGTGATCAAGGCATAAGAAATACCGATCATCGTGACGATGCCATAAAAGTGCCACTGGATCTCGTCCAGTTTGGGATAGTTCTGGCTGAACAGGTAACGCAGCGACACTTGGGCGAAAATCGCCCCCATTAGCAGCACGTTTGCCCACATAACCACATGACCGATAGCCTTGACGCTGGAGTCGATAGCTACGGCGATTTTCTGACGGTCAGTCTCGGGGTGTTCCAGGAGGCCTTCATAGGCTTCTACCGGATCGTTGAGGTTCTTTTGATTGGCCATGGTCATTCCTCGCTCAGCAGCCCGACATGCGGTCAGTGATTGGTTAGAAATTCCGAGTATAAGAGGGTTTTACCGGAGCGGGGATAAAGCCGCTCCGGTTTCGTCAGTCGGGAGGTTACTGACGAGGGAGGAAAGCGTTGGTTTTCCACAGGTCGTAGCCGTCACGGAACTCGTTCATGTCGGCCAGGACTTTTGCAAAGTAGGCGTCATTGGCAGCCTCTTCTGCGGCAACCTCATCCCAGGTTGCGCGGAAGGTATCCAGCATTTCAGGCGACCACTGCTTGATGGTGACTCCATTGTTTTCAACGTTGTCGATCAAAGCAGAGTGCTGAATGGCTTCACCTTCGGCAAAGCTGTCTGCCATCGATGCCTTACAGGCGCTTTCGATGATCGCTTTGTGCTGGTCGCTGGTTTCGTTCCAGACGTCCTTGTTGATCAGCAGTTCGAACACGGTCGCTTGCTGGTGCCAACCGGGGAAGTAGTTGAATTTCACCAGCTTGTGGAAGCCCAAACGTGCGTCGATGGCAGGCATCGAGAATTCGGTCGCGTCGATGGCGCCTTTTTCCAGCGCGGGGAAGATTTCACCACCCGGCAGCAGCGATGTCGCCACGCCCAGTTTCTGCATTACTTTACCGCCCAGACCGAAGAAACGCATCTTCAGACCGTTCAGGTCTTCGGGCGAATTGATTTCAGTTGCGAACCAGCCCGAGGTTTCCGGCGCGATGATGGCGCAGGGCAGAACGTGAACGTTATAGCCCGCCTGATCATACATTTCCTGATACAGGGTCAGGCCGTTACCATAGTACAGCCACGCCATGTATTCGCCCGCTTCGGGGCCAAAGGGCACGGCCGAGAACAGTGGTGCAGCCGGGATTTTACCCGCCCAGTAACCGGCTGTGGTGTAACCTGAGTTGATCTTGCCGGTGGACACGGCGTCCAGAATTTCAAACGGCGGAACCAGTTTGCCCGGCTCATACACCTTCATTTTCAGCGTGCCACCCGACATAACGTCCAGCTGTTCGGCAACGCGTGGGATCGGCGAGCCGAGGCCCGGCAGCTCGGTCGAGAAGGCGATCGGGGTTTTCAGCAGCAGCTTGTCAGCGGCGACCGCAGGTGCGGCCATAAGGCTGGCAGCTACGGCCAGGCTCGTCAGAGTCTTTTTCATGAATTCTCCTCCAGGGTTGGTCAGGGCATCTACCCCAATCAGCGGCGCGGGCTCTTCCAGCGCCCTTCCGGTGGTAAACTAACTTTACCAGTCAGCAGCAGTCAACAATTTTGTTTACCACTGATTGAAATCTCAGCTTCACGATCCGCGCAAATCTCGTGCTGTGGCAGAGTGTATTTTGGGGCTTTACGCTAGTTTGATACAAGTTTCTCTTTGTTTTACTGGGTTTTAAAAGTTCTCCTCCAAGAAGACACACTCGCTTGAAATTTTCGTCTATATGGTTATATTTATTTACCAGTAAGTCCCGAAACTCTTCAAAACAGAGGCAAAGCTCATGAGCCGTACAGCGATCTTTGAACCGGTTGGACACGAATCGCTGGCCGAGGCTGTGGTGGCTCAGATCGAGGATCTGATCGCTTCGGGCATTTTGAAACAGGGGCGCAAACTGCCGTCCGAACGTGATCTGGCCGAGATGCTGCGCGTGTCGCGCCCGAAACTGCGCGAAGCCCTGGCGGTTCTTGAAGAACGCGGGCTGGTAATCACTCAACATGGCGAAGGCACTTTTGTTGCTGCCTTGACCGGCCAAGCGATGATGCCCGCCCTGCTGGCGCTGTATGAACGGCACGAGCCTGCCTTTTTTGATTATCTGGAATACAGGCGCGAGCAGGAAAGCTTTGCCGCTCGTCTCGCTGCGCGCCGGGCCACCACCGCCGACAAAGAGCGGATCGCCGAAATCCTGGCCGAAAATGAACGGGCCTGGAAAGAAAAAGACACGAAAGCTTCGCAAGAGGCAGATTTTGCACTTCATTCCGCGATAGTAGATGCAAGTCAGAACGCGACTTTGATCCATATCATGGCCTCGATCTACGAGCTTACGCGAAAGGGCGTCTTCTATAATCGCGATTTTCTGAAAACGATAGATGGCACTGGACGGCAGCTTTTGTCTCAGCACCTTGAGCTTGGTCACGCGGTCATCGACGGAGATGAAGACCGCGCGGTCAAAGCTGCCACGGACCATATCGACTTTGTCGAAGAGTCGTTCAGACTGGGCATCGAGCGCAGCCGTCGCGAAGCCATGGCAGAAAAACGCAGGTTATTGTCAGAACGGTAATTCGCAGTAACAGTCATCCACCAAAGGTTCTTTTGCGAAACTTCTACCGGCCGAAGGCATCTTGATGCGTTTGCGGGTTAATCGGCCAATACCGTGAACCGAGGAACCGGACTGAATTCATGCATGTGTTGGCGCCACTTTTGTCGGTGACTTTGTTCCCTGGCAACCCATGGCCCTCCAACATGCCGACAAAGCGCTAACAGTCGGAAGCTAGCAATATCCAGTTAACACTGCGCTGCGGATTGCCAAAGCGATAGTGCCCGCATCCAACTCGACGGTTTTGACTGGCCTCTGATTGCGCTCCACCCTGCCCCAAATCTTTGGCGTTGCTACCTGAACTTCAGGATACCACGAAAAAGGACAGAAACTTTGCTGCTACAGTCGATACCAATCGGCTGCACAAAGATGAAGGAAAACAACCTTGTTTTGCTGTTATATTTCAATTCAACTGCCAATAGGCGGGGAAACCTGAATGTAAGTTTCACTGAAGTGCTGGTCTCGCCAACTGGAGAGCACATTTATGAACCGAACCAACGGTCAAAGAAAATCTAGCCCAATGAAAACAAGGGAGACGCTGTTTGAGGAGATCTCATCTCTGGCCGCTGACACCTCAGATCCTGACAGGCTGCTTTTCGAGATCGTTCTCAGATTGAAAACCGCACTTAAATTCGACGAATGCACATTGGCGATGCTGGACACTGGCCGAACCTTTTATTGCGAAGGTTATTTGCAGGAAAATCAAAGCAACCGGGTTGTTTGGAGCGACACACGCATTCCGCTTTCACATGGCCACATAGGCGGGGTTCTACAAAACGGAGACTTGCGTCTGCTTCAGGCCACACAAAACGACAAAGCCCCGGAAAAATCCTCGGCTCCTGTCGCGGAGATGGCGCTGCCAATAAAAACCCTTGGACAGATCGTGGGAGCCATCAGCTTTCGAACCAACCTTTCAGCGGGATTTAGTGACGAAGACATTGGTTTTGCCCAACGCGTTGCGCGCCTTTGTGCTGCGGCAGTTGTTGATAGGCAAGCGCAACATACCGCACCGGAACGGGTACTGGATCGGATCGTTGATGCCATAAACACAATTCCCGAGGGCTTTGCCTTTTATGACTCGGATGATCGTCTGATGTTGGCGAACGAAGCGTATCGAAAGATGCTGTATCCTGGGCATGAAGATCTGGTGAAACCCGGGATGACCTTCGAACAGGTTGTTCGAAAAGCTTTGTCTCTCAACGTTATCTCAGATGCAGTCGGGCGCGAAGAAGAGTGGTTGGCGCAACGGCTGAAACGTCATGAAAACCCGGAAGGCACCCAGATGCAAAGCCGGACATCCGGCGGATGGATCAAGATTAGCGAGCGCAAAACCAACGACAAAGGGACAGTCGCGATCTACAGCGATGTGACCGAGCTGAAGAAAGTCGAAGCTCGCAACGCCGAACTTGCCCAGATCCCGGAGGAAAACCCCAATCCGGTAATGTGTATCCGGGGTGATGGTACTCTACTTTTTGCAAACAAGGCCAGTGATCCAATGTTGGAGGCATTGGGCCTTTCAGTTGGTGCACGCGTCACAGAGGAATGGCTGGCACGCGTCACGCAAGGGTTAAAGGACAACAAACGGCAGGACTTTGAATGTCATGCCGGGGGGATGGTGTTTGCATTGTTGCTGTGGCCAGTTCCGGATGCTGACCATGTTAACCTTTATGGGCGGGACGTGACGCAGTTGAAGCGGGCCGAAAACCGGATGCGAGAACTGGCGCGTATTCCGGAAGAGAACCCCAATCCCGTTTTACGTATCACCGATCAGGGCAAGCTGACTTATGCCAACAAGGCAAGCAAGCCGTTGATCGAGGCGTTGCAACTGAAGGTCGGCGACCGGGTGGGGACCGGGTGGCGCACTCGAGTTGCCAAAGGCTTGCACGAGGACAAACGACAGGACTTTGAATACGAGGCTGGCGGTCAGATTTATTCGCTGTTGCTGTGGCCGGTTCCCGAGGCGGGATACGCGAATATATATGGCCGCGACATCACCGCACAGAAACAGGTGGAAAGCGAATTGCGCGTGGCACGGGATATCGCTGAGGCCGCCAACAAGACCAAAAGCACCTTCCTCGCCAACATGAGCCATGAGCTTCGCACGCCGTTGAACGCTATTATCGGGTATAGCGAACTGATGCTGGAAGAGGCCATTGATCAGAATGACGAAGCAAACCTGAGTGATCTTCGGAAAATTCAATCCGCCGGGAAACATTTGCTGGCCCTGATCAACGACATTCTGGACCTGTCCAAGATCGAAGCCGGAAAAATGGAGTTCACCCTGGAAGCCTTTGACGTTTTCCAGATGATCAAGGACGTCGAAACCACGGTGCTACCGCTGGCCGAAAAGAACAACAACGTTCTAAAAATCGTGTGTCCCGAAGGGGTCGGGGAAATGATCTGCGACCTGACCAAGGTGCGCCAAGCATTGCTCAACCTGCTGTCCAATGCTTGCAAGTTTACTGAAAACGCAACAATCACCCTGTCGGTTCATCGGTCGAATAAGCCGGATCAGTTTGAATTTTCTGTCGTTGATCAGGGTATCGGCATGTCACCCGAACAGGTCGACAAGGTCTTTGACGCATTCACACAAGCGGATTCCTCGACAACACGCAACTATGGTGGCACGGGGCTGGGGCTGTCGATTACCAAGGTTTTCTGTGAACAATTGGGGGGTAGCATTCAATGCAGCAGTACGCTTGGCGAGGGATCGACCTTTACCATCTGTCTTCCGGGCATTTGCCGAGATCCGTCTATCGATGCGTCGCGAAACGTGGCCCATTCCGAGGACGATCCGCACACAGACCCAAACGCTCCGCTGGTTTTGTTGATCGATGACGACCCGACGGTGCATGACCTTTTGGGGCGGCGACTGCGCAGGGAAGGATACCGGATTCTTTCCTCGACCAAAGGCCAGGAAGCTTTGGAACTGGCCCGAAAAACCAGACCTGACGCCATCACACTGGATGTGTTCATGCCCGAGATTGATGGCTGGGCTGTGTTGTCAAAGTTGAAAGAAGACCCGGCATTGGCAGAAATACCAGTGATCATGCTGACATTCGCCGAAGACCGCAGTCGCGGGCTGTCGCTGGGCGCTAGCGAATATCTGGGCAAGCCCATCGACACGGTTGAGCTGTTGAACGCGCTTAAAGAACATTGTCCGTACTTGCCGACGCCCCGGGCCTTGGTTGTTGAAGACGAGGCTGAGACGCGGGAAATGATCTGTCGCATACTTGGCAAGGAGGGGTGGCAGGTTGAGCAGGCAGTTAACGGTCTGGATGCTCTGGAACAGCTGTCCGCACCCATGCCGGACGTTATTCTGCTGGATCTCATGATGCCTGAGATGGACGGGTTTGAATTTCTGGCGAGGATGAAGAAGAACCCAGAATGGAAAGATATACCGGTCATCGTTGTCACCGCGAAAACCCTTTCAAACGACGACCGTGCAAGACTGAGCGGCTCGGTAGAGACGCTGATCAGCAAAGATGGGGATGAAATCGAAACCATCCTCAACCAGTTGAATGACATACTGGCTGGTTCCCGGCCTGCCCCGGCAAGGGAAACATAAGCTGTGAATATCGACCGGGACAACGAAGCCAAACAAGCAAAAGCGATGTGGCTTGCGAATTTGCGTCATAACCTGATCTCACCGGTCAGCGCCATTGTCGATTTTTGCGAATTGCTTCAAAGCGAAGCCGCGCGGCTGTCGTTGGACGAAATCGCCCCGGATATGGACCGGATTTCACATGCAGCGACTGAATTGAGTTCCTTGATCGACCAGCTTCTGCATCCTGACATGGTTCAAAAATTGGCACGTGGCGGCGATGCAGGTGTGAAACAATTGCGACACGATCTGCGAACCCCGATGAATGCGATCAAGGGCTACAGTGAGATGTTGCTGGAGGATTTGGAAGATCTGAACGCAAAGCAACTTGAGGCGGATTTGGTTGGTCTTCTGGAACAATCTGGCGCTCTTTTGCAGCAAATCGACCAACTAGCGGCCCTATCTGACAAACCCTCTAGTGATGGCTTCAAAGTTCCCGATGCGCCACTGAAAACCGCCGCGATGTTCGCCAATCTGGCTCAGAGCATGCGGCCTCTTGCGCAAATTGCAGACACCGATGCACCAACCGGCAAAATCCTTGTCGTGGATGATATCGAGGCCAACCGAAGCTTGCTGGCCCGTCGGTTAGAGCGGGACGGACATCAGGTATGGACCGCCGACGGAGGATACGCGGCCCTGGATATGCTGTCCGACGGCTCGTTCGATCTGGTGCTGCTGGATCTCATGATGCCGGATATCAATGGTTTTGATGTGTTGGCCCGATTGAAAGAGGATGACACCCTCCGCCACATACCCGTCATTATGATCTCTGCCCTGGATGAGATCAAAAGCGTTGCGCTATGCATCGAGGCCGGCGCTGATGACTACTTGCCCAAACCTTTTGACCCTATTCTGCTGCGCGCCAGAATAAGCGCGGCATTGGAGAAAAAAAGCTGGCGAGAGCGTGAGCGTCATTACCTTGAACAGATGGAAGCTGAAAAGAGAAAGTACAAAGATCTTTTGCACAGCATATTGCCGCAGCAAATCGTGACGCGACTGAATGACGGCGAGACCACAATCGCGGATCGCTACAATGACGTCTCCGTTTTGTTTTCCGACATCGTTGGCTTTACAGAGATGTCAGCCTCGCTTCCGCCAGCACAAGTGGTTTACTACCTGAACCGGATGTTTTCGAGCTTTGACGAGATCGCGACAGAGCTTGGCGTAGAAAAGATCAAGACAATCGGTGATGCATATATGGTCGCCGCCGGTGTGCCGGACGGTCATAACGGGCATGCGGAAGTGATCGTTGAAATGGCCCTTCGGATGCTGGATCAGGTTGAGGCTTTGAACCAGGATACGGACTACCCGATGCACATTAGGATTGGCGTGCATAGCGGACCGGTGATCGCCGGCATAATCGGGTCGCACCGTTTCCTCTATGATGTCTGGGGAGATACCGTAAACTTTGCCAGCCGCCTTGAAGCAACGGGCGCGCCGGGTCGAATACAGGTGTCAGAAGCAACGGCCAGACGTGTCGAACATCGTTTTGAGGTTTCTGAACCCATCGACACGCGCATAAAAGGTAAGGGGCAGGTTCGAACTTTCTATATCACCCAACGCAAAACTGCCGGTGATTAGGCAGTTCTTAGTCAGGGCGCTGGCAGCAAGCTTTCCATTTTTCCCAGCAGGCGGCTTAGCTCGACAGGCTTGGTGTCAAAGTCATCACACCCTGCTTCAAGTGCTTTTTCACGATCACTAGCCATCGCGTGTGCAGTCAAGGCAACCACCGGGATCGAGGCTGTCTCAGGCGCTGCCTTTATACGCCGCGTAGCCTCCCACCCATCAATTTCAGGCAGGCTCATGTCCATTAATATGATGTCCGGAGTTTCGCTGCTCGCCATGGAAACGCCTTCCAGCCCGTCTTTCGCAACGACGACCAAATATCCTTTGCGCGCCAACCTGCGTGAAAGCATATCGCGGTTCATTTCGTTGTCTTCTACCAACAGAACTTTAGTCAAATATTCCCCCTAGCACCGCTGCATGTTTTGACCGCCGAACGGTTCAGGCGGACCGAACTATTTGTTCGAAGCGTCACGATTGTAGTTGGGCCGCACAAATATTACTGGCGGGTGCACTCTGTCATCAAATTGGTTCCCCGCAAAGAAAATTTGATTGATAGGGTCGTTTGGCATTCAAGTGGTCCAATGTCGGGCCGAGGCGTATATCCGCCAATTCCAGCGGGTTTGCCGCGGCTGGAATGTTGGGAGAGCGACGTGTCGCAAAACCAAGCTAGCCGATAAACATAATCAATTCTCAGGTTTAGACCAGCGCAGAATAAGGTTTGCTACGATGGGCGCACCGATGATTACCAGCACGATCCTTGTCAGGTGATGCGTGATCACAAAGCCAAGATCGGCACCAGAAACAATAGCAAGCACGGTCATCTCGGCCTGCCCGCCGGGGGCGAACGCCAAAAACGCCTCGACCGGTTGGCCAAAGCCCAACGTTGTAACAACGGCGGTGAATATAGCTGCCAGAACCGCAAGGACGATTACATAAGCGACACCCGCCGCCACGACCTTGCGTAATTCGATCCATGTCACTCCAACAAATTTCACGCCGATACCGCACCCGATAAAGAATTGTGCGGCGAGAATGGCCTCACGCGGTGGGCGGGTGTGGATGAAGTCCCCCAACGAAAGGGCCGCGGTCAGGATCATCGGCCCAAGGATGGAAGCCCCGAACAGACCAATCCGTTCGCCGCCTTTCCAGCCGATAAAGGCAGCCAGAACCATCAGCGCCAATTCATGTACTGGTAGGTCGCGCGCGGGTTCCCCGATTGGGTTGGTCAGCTGGGCGTCATAGAACACAGTCAGAAACAGCGGGGCCAGCGTCACGATGATCAGAACACGAGTGCCATGGATTAGGGACAGGGTGCGCGGATTGGCGCCAGCCTCGGTGCCGAAGATGATCATATCTTGCAATCCACCGGGCATGGCTGCGTAGAAAGACGTCGTGGTGTCAAAGCCCCAAACCTTGCGAAAGAAGGGTACTCCGACCAACGCGATCAGCAAGATGAAGAACGGGACAAGCGCAATCGACGCTGCCATTTGAGGTAATTGGGCAAAAAGAGCCGGCGTAATCGACGCCCCTACCGCCACGCCCAGTATAGTGCGGGCCGCAATCGAAACCTGTCCGAAACCCTCCATCGGAGCATGTGCTAACGCAGCAATCAGGCACGCACTCATCGGGCCGAACAGAAAAGGCAGCGGCAAATCCAATACCCAAAACACACCCGTGCCCAGCACCGCGAGGCCAAGTGTCACAACCCGCTTAGCCAAAAGAGAAGATGCGTAGGTCCGGCTGTGCAAGAGACATATTCCAGCTTTGTTGACTTGCTTGTATCCATTCGTATACATATGGACGCAAGAAGACAAGAGAGCCTGCGATGACGATACAAGACGCCTTACTACAGCCCGGCCCCCACGGCAGTTCCACTTATCAGCGCTTGTTGGACGATATTCGCAATGGCACTCTTCTACCAGGTGAGCGCCTGCGCGAGATTGAGCTGTCTGAACGTTTGGGTGTTAGCCGCACCCCTGTGCGCGAAGCGATCCGGCAATTAGAGGCTGATGGGCTGGTCACCCACATCCCACGGCAAGGCGCAACCGTACGCAGCCTGGATTACGCCGAAGTTATGGAGCTGTATGAAATGCGCGCTGTGCTTGAGGGCACCGCTGCTCGTCTCGCCGCCCGTGCGGCGTCGGACGTCGAACTGGATGAGTTGGACGGGCTTAATGACCGGTTGTCAGAGGCCGGCACTGGCCCAGAGGCGGCCCGGATCAATCGGATATTTCATACCACGCTGTTGGATGCGGCCAAGAACCGGTTTTTGGCGAAATCCATGCTGTCCTTACAAAAGGCGCTGTTGATCCTCGGACCATCGCAACTGCTGGATGGTGATCGGGCCGAAGCAGCGGTGGCGGAACACAGGCGCATCATGGCCGCTTTGACCGCTCGTGACGGCGCGGCGGCTGAGACGGAGATGCGAGCGCATATTCAGGCCGCGCAGCGGATGAGAATCCGCGCGTTGCAAGACCGCGACCGTTCCATCGAAGAAAATCATTAGGTGGACTGGGTATGACGAACCAATCCCTCCGACGGCGGAATCTCGCGTCACACGCGGAGCTTTCGACCTATGCGCAGATCTCTCGGCGGCCCGCTGGTCTAGAAATACAGCGAAGACGACTACCTGACCGCCCTTCTGGAAAATTCCGTGAAAACATATCAGAATCCGGATCGTCTCATTATCCGCATCTAGGATGAGTGCTTTCGGTGGATGGCAAAGCGCAGAGTTCGCTTGCATCTGTCGCTCTCGGCAAAATGATCACTCGCGCAGACCAACACCTTTTTTTGGCGGCGGAAGTATGTCTCTGGTAAACGGGACTGTATTAACCAAAGCTTCTTGCCGCGCTCTTGACCTGACAGTGGAGAAAGAGTGTTCAACAGCGTTGGCCAGCACTCAGAAAGATGAACATTAGTCGATTTCGCTCTGAGTTATCCGGGCCAAGGTAGGGAATAGGTTTTCACATTAGTAAAGAACTTCATGGCCTCGATGACGCCTTCCTTAACCCCATTGCCGCTGTTCTTGATGCCTCCGAAGGGCGACATCTCGATCCGATAGCCGGGCTGCTCCCAAATATTGCAGGTGCCTACGTCCAGACCGTTGATATAGGTAATCGCCCGGTTCAGGTCGTTGGTACACACACCCGAGGACAGACCGAATGCAGTACTGTTAGAGATCTCGATGACCTTCGTATCGTCATCTGGTACACGTATGATGGGTACGATGGGGCCAAAGGTTTCTTCCATCACCAACTCGCTGTCATGCGGCACCTTGTCGATGACGATGGGCGGCAGTAGCGCCCCCTGACGGCCGGGGTGATAGAGGATTTCAGCACCCTCTTCCTCGGCCATATAGACGCGTTTTTCGAATAGCTCAGCGGCCTCGGCGTGGATAACACAGCCCAGTTGGGTTTCGGGGTCTTGCGGGTCTCCGAACTGGATCGCCTTGGCCTTGTCCAACACCAGTGGCACGAAATTGTCCGCAACACTTTCTTGTACGAGAATACGTTTTATCGCAGTACAGCGCTGACCCGAATTGCCGGTGGCCCCTGCCACAGCGATGGCCGCGGCTTTCTCCAAATCAGCTTCGCTTAGGTCATTCAGCACTATCAGGGGATCGTTGCCGCCCAACTCAAGCGCCTGACGTTTGTAGCCTGCCTTCTCAGCAATCATCTTGCCCACCGGAACACCCCCGGTGAACGTGATGATGTCGATGTTTTCGTTGGAGATCATCTCATCACCGATGTCTTGCGGCCAGCCGGTGACCACCTGGAACATCTCGGACGGTAGGCCGGCCTCGTACAGGATATCCGCCAATGTCAAAGCTGTCAGAGGGGTCAGCTCGGTCGGTTTGCATACCATGCAATTGTTGGTCGCAATCGACGGCGCGATCTTGTGGCTGACCATGTTCAGAGGGTGGTTAAAAGGTGTGATCGCACTGATGGCGTTGACCGGCTCGCGTTTAGTGAAAATCTTACGCTCTTTGCCATTGTGGGTCAGGTCGCAGGAAAAAATCTCACCGTCATCTTTCAACGCCTCGGACGCGGCGAACTGAAAGACATCCTGCGCCCGCTTTGTTTCATAGATCGAGTGCTGGTGGCAGATTCCCAGTTCCAACGTCAGCCACTTCGCCAGATACGCGCGCTTTTCACCGATCAGCTCGCCTGCACGCCGCAGGATTTGGCTGCGTTCATATCGGGTCAGTCTCGGCGTGTAGTTCGCGGCAATCTCGAACGCTTTGCGGGCGTGCTCTGCAGTTCCCGCCGGGACGGTGCCCACGACCTCGTTGGTATAGGGATAGTGGACAGGGATCGTTGCGTCGGCAAAAATAACCTCCCCACCGATGCGCATGCCTTCGTTGCGAATGTCGGATGTGTTCATGATCCAATCCATAAATACCGGCGCCGTTGCGACCTTGAAAAAGGCACCTAAGTCCTTTAGTTGCCGCGGGCAATCTGCGGTATATTCCACGATCCGTCCAATGGATTGTGTAAGCAAGAATGCGAAGGCACACGGAACCGTTATCGGTTATGGCTAAGGGCTTGGAAATCGCCTGCTCATTTTGTATTTTGGATACAAGTTTTAAGTGCCCGAGATCGACCAAATGCCCAGAACACGCGCTATCCCCCGACAAAGCCTGCCAGATGTCATCACCAATGATCTGCGCGAGCGGATTCTGAGTGGCGAAATGGCCGAGGGCGAAACAATTCGCCAAGAGGCGTTGGCGGAAGATTATGATGTATCGCGCATGCCGATCCGCGAGGCGTTGAAACGGCTGGACGCCGAGGGTTTGGTACGGCTGACCAACAATCGGGGCGCCTCGGTCACCTCGCATTCTCTGTCTGAGATTGGAGAGATTTTTGACCTGCGCGTCCTGTTAGAGGTCGATCTGTTCCGGCGCGCCATCCAACAGATGGACGAAGCCCATTTCGCCGAGTGCGAACGCCTATTAGATGAAATGGAGAAATCCTATGAGGCTTACGACGTAGGTCGTTGGGGCAGTCTGAACAATGCTTACCATATGGCGCTGTATGCGGCGGCGGGGCGCGGATTGAGCAATGAGATCCTGCAACGCGTCAACGTGCAATCAGATCGCTACGTCCGCATGCACCTAAGCGTCATGGAGCAGCGCGAACCCGCAAAGAAAGACCACCGCGAATTGTTGTCTCTGGCACGTGCGGGCCAGGTCGAGGATGCGTGCGCACTGCTGACGCGTCACATTTGGCGTACCAAACAGCAGTTGCTGGAGATGATCATCGCAACGCGTAAAGACGTTTAATCTGTCAGTCCAATGGATGCAGGCAGGCGACCTGATGTGTTGTTCCGCTCAGCTCCGGAGGCGCGGCGCGGCACTCGTCGGTTGCCAGCCAACACCGTTGCGCAAAGGCGCAGCCTTTGGGAATGTTCATCGGCGACGGCAACTCTCCTTCCAACTTGATCCGCTCTTTCCGCGCTTCGGGATCAGCGCGTGGGGTCGTAGACAACAGTGCCTTGGAATAGGGATGCCTGGGGGCGGCGAACAATTGTTCTTTCGGGGCTTTTTCGACGGCGCGGCCCAGATACATAACGATCACATCGTCAGCGAAATGCTTCACCACGGACAGGTCGTGTGAAATGAACAGATAGGCGAGGTTCAGGCGCTCTTGCAGTTCGACCAGTAGGTTCAGAATCTGCGACTGGATCGAAACGTCCAGCGCCGAAACCGGCTCATCCAGCACCAGCACCTTGGGATTCAGCATCAGCGCGCGGGCAATGGCGATCCGCTGGCGCTGACCGCCCGAGAACATATGAGGGTAGCGGTCGTAATGTTCGGGGCGCAGGCCCACAAGGTCGATCATCTCGCGCGCCCGGGCCTCACGATCAGCGGCGGACATATCGGGGCGATTAATAATCAGCGGCTCCTGCAGAATCTGTCCGATCCTTTGGCGCGGGTTGAGCGAACCATAGGGGTCCTGAAAAACGATCTGCACCGTTTCACGCATCTGCGCCCATTTTGACGGGGTTATCTCGACCCCGTCGATGGTCAGACTGCCCGAGGTCGGCTCCTCGATCATCGTCACCACGCGCGCCAGAGTCGACTTTCCGCAGCCGGACTCGCCGACGATAGCCAGCGTTTTGCCAGGCTGCAGGTCGAAATCCACGCCTGACAGCGCTTTGACAGTCGCCGGTTTCGACAGCAGCCCGCCTTTGACGGTATAGAATCTGGCCAATGCGCTAGCCTGAACAATTGGGGCGGTCATGCCAGTTCTCCGGCGGTTATTCTTTCTACATGGTGGCAGCGGGCCTTGCCAAAATCGGCGCTATGGGGGGTCGGAGGTAGCGTTCTGCAGATATCATCCGCATACTTGCACCTAGGGCTGAACAAGCAGCCTTTTGGCCGATCGAACTGACCCGGCACCACGCCGGGAATGGTCGGTAACATTTTCGATGTCGCCCGCTCGGGCAATGCGCTTAGCAAAGCCGATGTGTAGGGGTGGCGCGGAGTGCGGAACAGGTCTTTGACTGGCTGTTCCTCAACCTTTTGACCCGCATATTGCACCTGCACACGTTCGGCCGTTTCAGCGACAACTCCCATGTCGTGTGTGATCAGCACCAAACCCATGCCTTGTTCATCGCGCAGCCGGACCAGCAGATCCAGAATCTGTGCCTGAATGGTTACATCCAGCGCCGTGGTCGGTTCATCCGCGATCAACAGCTTGGGATTGCAGGCAATCGCCATCGCAATCATGACCCGCTGGTTCATTCCGCCTGACATCTGGTGGGGGAAGGTGTTCAGACGGCTTTCCGGCGCTGGGATTCCCACCTGATCGAACAGTTCAATCGCGCGTTGGTGGCGGTCTTTGCGGTTGAGGCCCAGATGGATGCGCAGGGCCTCTTTGATCTGGAACCCTACAGTGAAGCATGGGTTCAGCGAGGACATCGGTTCCTGAAAGATCATGGCGATGTCCTTGCCGATGATCTTGCGGCGGTCGCGAGCCGAGATTGTGGTAAGGTCGATGCCCTCGAAACTCAGTTGATCGGCAGTGATCGTGGCAGTCCAAGGCAGCAGCCCCATCAGCGCCAGCATCGATACGGATTTGCCCGAGCCACTTTCGCCGACGATGGCCATCAGCTCGCCCTTGTCGACGGATAGATCGACGCCGTCCACGGCGCGGAACTGTCCCGAAGCGGTGGCAAACTCGACGGTGAGGTTTCGGATATCCAACAGGCTCATGTCGTCAGCTCCGCTTTAGTTTCGGGTCCAGCGCGTCGCGCAGCCCGTCGCCCATCAAGTTGATGGCAAGCACGGTGATCAGAATGGCGAGGCCGGGGAAGGTCACCACCCACCAGGCGCGCAGGATGAACTCTCGCGCCTCGGCCAGCATAGTGCCCCATTCCGGCGTGGGTGGCTGTGCGCCCATGCCCAGAAAGCCAAGCGCGGCGGCGTCCAGAATGGCGGTGGAAAACGACAATGCCGCCTGCACGATAATCGGGGCCAGACAGTTGGGCAGCACGGTTTTGAACATCAGTCGCGCTTTGCTCGCTCCGGCCACGCGGGCCGAGGTGACATAGTCCTTTTGCCGTTCGGACAGCACTGAGGCGCGGGTCAGGCGGACGTAGTGCGGCTGGAACACGATCGCGATGGCGATCATCGCGTTGGTCAGGGACGGCCCAAGGATGGCGACCAGTACCAACGCCAACAGCAATGACGGGAAGGACAGGATGATATCCATCACCCGCATGATCAGGGTATCGACCCATTTCGGCGCGAAACCGGACAACAGCCCAATGATCACGCCGCCGGTCACGGCCACACAGACCACAACGATGCCGACGAAGAAGGAATAGCGTGAGCCCATGATCAGCCGCGACAGCATATCCCGGCCCAGCGGGTCAGTGCCTAGCGGAAAGGCCCAGCTGCCGCCCTCTTGCCACGCGGGCGGTTGCAGGATGTGATCGCGGAATTGCTCGGTCGGGTCATAAGGAGCCAGCAAGGGCGCAAATGCCGCACAGAAAACAAAAGCGGTAAAGACCCACAACCCGAATACCGCGCCGCGGTTTTCGCTGAAGTAATACCAGAACTCGCGCAGGGCGCTGGGGCGGTCTTCGGTTTTGGGTTGGGTCGCGGAAAGCTCAGCCATTACCGCCTCCGAATTTTCGGGTTGATGATGCCGTACAGAACATCGACCAGCAGGTTCACCAACATGACGATCACGGCGATCATCAGCAGGCCGCCCTGCACTACCGGGTAATCGCGACGGAAAATGCTGTCGACCATCCACTTGCCGATGCCAGGCCAGCTGAAAATCGTTTCGGTCAGGATCGCGCCTGCCAGCAAGGTGCCAACTGACAAGCCTATGACCGTGATCACCGGGATCAAAGCGTTGCGCAGCGCGTGCAATCCATTGATCCGTGAAGGTGAAAGACCCTTGGCGCGAGCGGTGCGGATGTAATCCTCGCCAAGTACCTCCAGCATTGCCGAGCGTGTCTGACGCGCGATCACCGCCAGCGGGATGGTGCCCAGAACAATCGTTGGCAGGATCAGGTGGCGCACCGCAGACCCGAACGCTCCGGCCTGCCCCGATAGCAGACTGTCGATCAGCATAAAGCCAGTGACACTCGGGAAGTAGTACAACAGGTCGATCCGGCCTGAGACCGGGGTCCAGCCCAGATTGCCCGAGAACACGATGATCAGCAGCAGCGCCCACCAGAAGATCGGCATCGAATAGCCAACCAGCGCCGAGGACATCAGTGCCCGATCAAAGAACTTGCCTCGATTGACCGCCGCAATCACTCCAGCGGGCAATCCCAGCGCCACGGCAAAGATCATTGCGCAAATTGACAGTTCCAATGTGGCGGGGAACAAGGCAAAGAACTCGTCCCAGACCGGTTTCTTGGTGACAAAGCTTTCGCCAAGATCGCCATGCAACACACCGACCAGATAGTCCCAATATTGCTGCAAGACCGGTTTGTCGAAGCCCAGCTTCTCGACCATTTCCTGATAGCGTTCCTCGGTCATCCCGCGTTCACCGGCCATAACGATGATCGGATCGCCCGGCAGGACCCGGATGAACATGAAGGAAATCAGCGTTACGCCCAGAAATGTCGGAATGAACATGCCCAGACGAGAGAGTAAATAGCCAAACATCAGCGACCTATGATTGTAAGATCTTTGGGAAAGCTGGTCAGCGACCGGCAACCGTTTTCGGTCACCAGAACATCATCTTCGATGCGAACGCCGAAATTGTCCAGTTCATAAAGGCCCGGCTCGTTGGTCCAGACCATCCCTGCGCGGATGACCTGATCGTTGCCTCGCATGATATAAGGGGCCTCATGCACATCGCGGCCCAGCCCGTGACCGGTCTTGGTGCGGATGCGGTCGGCATAGGGTGACGCCTCGAGCACGCCGATCACCGCATCGTCAATATCGTGGGCGGTGATGCCCGGACGGCAGGCCTCAAACCCTGCCAGATTGGCGCGCAAAACGGTGTCGTAGACCGCCCTGCCCTCATCCGAGACCTCTTTGACAAAAAAGGTGCGGGTGATGTCGGCTGCAAATCCATGTTTGCGGGCACCGAAATCAAACAATAGCGCGTCGCCTTCCTTGATACGGTAATCCGCCCGCGCCTTGCCATGCGGCCGCGCCGAGTTGTCCCCTGCCGCGACAATAGGATTGAACGCAAGCGCTTCGGCCCCTTCGGCGAACAACGCTTGGATCAGCGCCTGTTCAATCTGCTTTTCGGTCTGACCAACACGCACATCTTCGATGACACGTTCAAGCGCGCGCTCTGAGATGTCGATTGCCGCTTGCAGCGCGGCGATATCTTCGTCGGTCTTGACGATGCGCAGGCCGGATATTTCGCGCTCACCATCCACGATCTGCAAATCGGGCATCGCGTCGGTCAGTGCCTTGGAGACAAAGACCCGCATCACCTGCCCTTCGACGGCCAGTGACCGTAGCGGCATATGTTCAGCCAAAGCTGCGAAAGCACCATCATAACCGGTCTGGTCGAACCAGTCGAATACAGCGCCGTCAAAACCGACCAGTTCCCATGATCCCAACTCAAGATTTGGGACAATCGCCGCCGGTTTTCCTGTGGCCGGGATCACGACCACAAAGGGCCGCTCGTGGCTCATAAAGGGTTTTCCCAAAGCGCGGGTAAAATTCGGGCCGGGCACCAGTGCCACGGCGTCTACTGACATGTCCTTTGCCAGCTGACGATACTCGGACAAATCCGGCATTGGTGCCGACCTCCCAAAAAAGAACACCGGAGCCGCCAGTTGGGCGGCTCCGGGCAGTGAGTGGTAATTTACTCGACGCTCACACCATAGAAGATGTGGCCGCCCAACGGGTGGACTTTGTAGCCCTGCACCTCATTGCGCATCGGCATGAAGACAACCGAGTGTGCAATGGTCGCCCAGGGCGCCTGCTCTTTGAAGATCACCTGCGCATCTTCATACAGCTTGGTGCGTTCTGCCTGATCGGTGGTCTGCTTGGCCTGCAGGATCAGGTCTTCGAACGGTTGGTGGCACCATTGTGCGCGGTTTGACGCTTCACGACCGTCACAGCCAAGCAGCACCGCCAGGAAGTTGTCCGGATCGCCGTTGTCACCGGTCCAGCCCAGCAGAACCGCACCGTCCCGATTCAGTTCTTTCGAACGCGAGAGGTACTCGCCCCATTCATAGGACACGATCTCGACGCCCACACCAATCTTATCGAAATCTGCCTGGATCAGTTCGGCCATACGACGGGCGTTCGGGTTGTACGGGCGCTGTACCGGCATTGCCCAGATCTTCATCGACAGATCGGAAATACCCTCAGCCTCCAACATCGCCTTGGCTGCTTCGGGGTCATAAGCGTCGTCGGTGATGGCATCATTATAGCCCCACATCGTCGGTGGGATCGGGTTCTTGGCAACCTGCCCCGAGCCCTGGAACACCACGTCGATGATCGCGTTCTTGTCGATCGCCATGTTCAGCGCCTTACGGACGTTCGGATTATCGAACGGCTCCACGGTGGTGTTGTACGCCAGATAGCCTACGTTCAGGCCTTCTTGTTCCATCATGTTGATGTCGGCGTCATCCTTCATCGCCTGAATGTCGGCGGGGTTCGGATACGGCATAATGTGGCATTCGCCAGCCTTCAGCTTTTGATAGCGAACCGATGCATCCGGTGTGATCGCAAAGATCAGATTCTCAACTGCCGCCGGGTCTTTCCAGTAGTCAGCATTCTGCGCATAGCGGATCACGGCGTCTTTTTGATAAGCCACAAACGAGAACGGACCGGTGCCGATGGGCGCGGTGTTCAGTTTCTCGGGTGTGCCCGCTTCCATCATCGCATCCGCGTATTCTGCGGACATGATCGAGGCGAAATCCATCGCCATATTGGCCACGAAAGGTGCCTCGGGCTTGGTCAGCGTGAACTTCACCGTGTAGTCGTCAATCTTCTCGATGGACTCGACCAGTTCCGGCATACCCATGCCTTTGAAGTATTCCCAGGTGCCACCCGAAACCTGGTTGTATGGGTGCCCTTCGTCCTTCTGACGCATGAACGAGAAGATCACGTCATCCGCGTTGAAATCACGGGTTGGGGTGAATTCGTCGTTGGAATGGAATTTCACGCCCTGACGCAGTTTGAACGTGTATTCCAGACCATCATCACTGGCCTCGACGCTTTCGGCCAGACCGGGGATGACGTTCGTGGTGCCTGTCTCGAATTCAAGCAGACGATTGTAGATCGGATGCGAGGACGCATCAAAGGTGGTCCCGGCTGTGAACAGGGCCGGATCGAAACCTTCAGGTGAACCTTCGGAGCAATATACCAACGTATTTGCCTGTGCGGCGGCAGCCGACAAGGCAATCGCAGCAGTTGCGGCCATCAATTTCAGTTTCATGTGGGTCTCCCAAAAATGTTTTTAGTCAGACTTTCGCAGTGCTCTTTTTGGCAGAGCATTCTGTGACGACTCGTGTCATCGCGAGGCCTCTGCCCAATGTATCCAAAATACAAAATCCATTGTCAACTGACTCGCAAGGGTCATTTCACGGGACAGCAAACAGACCGGATACACCGACAGGTTCGGTCTTTTGCGCGATTACGACAAGAGTGTTTTAGCAGGGAAAAACAGTTGGGTTCCGATGAGAACTCGGTTTCAAAACGCGCACCACGCACAAAGGCGATGGTCAGTTGGAAAATGTTGGCGTAACCCCAACAGGTGGCTTCTCGTTGATATAGGCGCCGATGCGATCCAGCAGTGGGCGACGGGGACAACCGGGTCGCGTCACCGCCCCTAGATCGCGGAGATGGCCGGGTGCGTCGAATGGTACAAAGCACAGGGGCCATCCATCCCGCTTGAACTGTTCCGCCGCCAGCGCCGAGACGATGGTGCAATCGTCCGAGTGGCAGATATGGCGGCAGATTGTCTCGAACCGCAGCGCGCTCAGGTCGAAACGTTTGCTGGCACGGTTGCAACGGACACAGGTTCTGGCCCCGACCAGCGGTCGCGTAGTAAACCTTGGCGTGTCGACCACTGGTGGCGTGATCCGTCCCGGTGAGCCGATCATGGACATCGTTCCATCGGGTCAGGCCCTGATCGTCGAGGTGCGGGTTCAGACCGGGGACATCGACAAATTGCAGATCGGTCAAAGCACCAGCATTCGCCTTTCGGCCTTTGCCCAAGCCGATGTGCCCGAGGCCAGCGGTCGGATCTTCGACATCTCGGCCGACGCGCTTGAGGATGAACGTACCGGCGAGGCTTACTACAAGGCGCGAGTCCAGCTGGATGCCGACCAGCCGCGTGACGTGTCCGCGTTAGAGTTGGTGCCCGGCATGCCTGCTGATCTGTTCGTGAATACAGGCGAGCGCAGGGTCATCAGCTACTTGTCGCAACCCATCAGCGAACGGCTGGCCAAGACATTTATAGAGTAACCCAAGCAGTCTGCGCCTATTTTTTAGGCGCAGGCTATGTAAATGATCGGAGATTCGCCGCTGCGGATTTGCAACCCCCATCAGCCTTGATCTACTTTCGATCTAATGACTGATGATACCGCCCCCACCCTGCCGCTTTTGGTGTTTTCCGATTTGGATGGGACGCTACTGGATCACCACGACTACAGTTGGGATGCCGCCAAACCCGGCCTTGCCCGTTTGGCCGAATTGTGTGCAGGTCTGGTTCTGGCCAGCAGCAAAACGGCTGCGGAAATTTGCCTTTTGCAACAAGAATTGGGCCTGTCTGACATGCCAGCCATCGTGGAAAATGGCGCTGGAATTCTATGGCCGGATGAAGCTGACGAAGAAGACGACAGCTATCCACACCTCCGCGCTGCTTTGGCCGGGCTGCCCGCAGGGTTTGTTGGTTTCGGGGATATGACCGATCTGGACGTTGCCAAGATAACGGGTCTAAGCCCTGCGCAAGCGACGCGTGCGCGGCAACGCAAATTCAGCGAGCCGGGTATCTGGATTGGGTCTGAACCTGAGTTGCAGGCATTCGTTGAACAAGCCGCGCAACTTGGCATCAAAGCCCGGCAGGGCGGTCGCTTTCTGACACTGTCCTTCGGCAAAACCAAAGCCGATGCGATGGCCGAGGTCTTAGCGCGCTTACGGCCCACACGTACCATCGCCTTGGGCGACGCACCTAACGACATTGAAATGATCCGGGCCGCAGATCAGGGTGTTGTCGTGGCCAACCCGGACGGGCCTTCCATCCCTCTCTTCCCGCCAGAGACTGAGGCGCGTATTCTTAGAACAACCCAGAGCGGCCCGCGTGGTTGGTCAGAGGCGATCCTGACCCTGACCGCCGAGTTTTGACTTCAAAAGGCGTTATTCATGGCTGATTTTCATCAGAACGGAAACATAACCACCCTGCACAATCTGCGCAGCAGGCCCGCCGGACATCTGGCGCACGAGATTTCGGTCTTTGCTGAAACACGCAAGATCACTCTGATCCTGCCATGCCTGTATTCGGAATTGGAGGGACCAGCGCTGGCTGGCATTCTAAAGGAACTATCGCAGGTTCCCTATCTGCACCGCATCATTATTGGTCTGGATCAAGCGGACGAGCAGCAGTATCGCCATGCCCGTTCCTTTTTTGCCAAGTTACCGCAAAACCACGCGGTGATCTGGAATGACAGCCCGAGACTGACCAAGCTGCAAGCGCATCTGCAAGAGCTGGGGTTGGCCCCGCAAGAGCCGGGTAAAGGCAAGAACGTCTGGTCCTGCATCGGGTACTTGTTGGCCTGCGCCGACAGCTCAGTCATGGCCATTCATGACTGCGATATCGTCACCTATGAACGGCAAATGCTGGACCGGTTGGTTTATCCGGTCGTCAATCCGACTTTCCCGTTCCAGATGGCCAAAGGGTTCTATCCCCGCATTGGAGGCGGTAAGTTGAATGGCCGCGTCACCCGCCTCCTGGTCAGCCCGCTGCTGATTGCGTTGAAAAAGGTGATCGGGGATCGCGATTACCTCGATTACCTGCGCAGCTTTCGCTATCCGCTGTCGGGTGAGTTCGCCATCCGCACCCCTACCCTGCCCGATCTGCGTATCCCGTCCGATTGGGGGTTAGAGATTGGCGTTCTGTCCGAAGCATGGCGCAATCTGGCCCCGAAATCTGTTTGCCAAGTCGAAATCGCTGACAACTACGACCATAAACATCAGGACCTGTCGCCCGAGGACGCCAATCGCGGTCTGTCCCGCATGTCCACCGATATCTGTAAGGCGATCTTCCGCAAGCTGGCCGCCGATGGCACCGTGTTCACGCCGAACACATTCCGCACGCTCAAGGCCACCTATTACCGATCCGCTCTGGACTTAATTGAGGGCTATTACACCGACGCCAAGATGAACGGGCTGGAACTGGACCGGCACAAGGAAGAGAAATCTATCGAGCTGTTTGCTGAAAATATCATTCGCGCCGGTCAGGTCTTTCTCGACAACCCGCATGAGACGCCTTTCATCCCGACATGGAACCGCGTCCATTCGGCTGACCCAGAATTCCTTATAAGGCTCAAAGCCGCGGTGTCCGACGATCTGGAGGAATATACGCCGCGTTCGTAATCCAACGGCACTGGTATGGCGCCAGCACGATATCGGGGCCGTTGGTGGCTAGAATTTCTCCGGTCAGGGCATCGGTCCAGACCTCTTCGGCGATCATGTTGATCTCGGCGGGGCTGACATGCACAGGTTCGGACGCAACATTGTGCAGCGCAAAGATCGACTGGCTGCGGTCCAGACTCTGCCGCCAGATGCCAAAGACGCGATCATCCAGTCGCAACGTGAACTGCGTGGCGTTCGGATGGAATGCAGGCTGTTTCGCGCGCAGGCGCAGACGGCGCGACAGTTCAGACAGCACCAGCGCTTGATTGGACCCGGGATCGGCCAGCCGCGCCAGCAGATCAGGGTAGTGCCAGCGATGCCGGTTGATCGCCCGGTTCATACCGCGCCGTTCAACGGCCTCGTGATCGTTGGGCGTAGCCAGCAATGAGTGAATGTAAAACGCCGGTATCCCTTCCAGCGACATCACGATGGTTTGCGAGCAGATAAACCGGGCCAGATGATACTGATCTTCGCCCTTAAACGTGGCCCGCATCGCCTCGAAATACCCGCAGTTCAGCTCATAGGGTTCCTCGCGCCCGTCCGGCAGTGCCCGCATCGACACCAATCCGCCGATCCGGCGCACGGTGTCGATCATGCGTTCTTTTTCCTCGGGGGGTAAAACGCCTTCGGCCGGTCGCATCCCAATGCCGTCATGGCTGGCGGTGAAGTTCAGATAGGCGCAGCCCAATTGAGCAGGGGGCATGGCTGCCTGCCATTCGCGCAGATACCGCGCCGTTCCCGACTGCATCGCGTGCAGAATAAGTGGCGGCAAGGGGAAGTTATAAACAGCGTGCGCCTCGTTCCGGTTGCCGAAATAGCTGAGGTTCTCGGTTCGCGGGACGTTGGTTTCAGTCAGCAAAACCAGCGTTTCGGTGGCGTAGTCGCAGAGCAACCGCAGTAATTGCACGATGGCATGGGTCTGCGGCAGGTGAATGCAATTCGTGCCGATCTCTTTCCAGACAAACGCCACCGCATCCAGCCGCAAGATACGCACCCCCTTGTCGATATGCAGGCGGATGATCCGCAGCATCTCAACCAGAACTTCGGGGTTCGAGAAATCCAAATCCACCTGATCGTGGCTGAAGGTACACCAGACGTATTTTTCGCCCTCATTGGTATCCACCTGCCGCAACAAAGGCGTGGTACGCGGACGCACGACGCCAGACAGATCATCCTCGGGCGAGGCTTCGAAAAAGAAACGGTCGTGCGGGGACTTTCCCTGTAGGTAATTGGTGAACCACGCGCCCTGACTTGAGACGTGGTTCAGCACAAGATCGGACATCAGATGAAAATCGCCCGCGATCCGAGTGATGTCTGGCCAATCCCCCAACTGAGTGCTGACCGAGTAATAGTCCGAAACCGCGAACCCGTCGTCAGATGTAAAGGGAAAGAATGGCAGGATATGCACCCCGTTCACCACACCGCTGAGGTGACGGATCAGAAAATCATGCAGCAAGTCCAAAGGCTTGTGAACCTGATCCTCGATCGAGTTGCCGTATGTGATGAGAACGCTGTCTTTTTCCGACCACAGCTTGTTGCCCGGCTTGCGCCCTTGTTTGCGCCGATGTGTGTTCGGGGGCCAAAAGGCATCAGTGATTTCACGCGCCAGCTCGGCACGGTCGTGGTCGGGGTAAATCTGAACAAGCAGGTCATTCAGGCGTCGGGAAAAACTGGTGTTTACACTGGTCAAGGATCAAGAGGCCTTTTCTACATCCGCCTGATGGTTTGACAGAAAAGTTCATCTGTCAAACGCCAACGTGGCGACCTGCCTCGCTTTGGGTAAAGGCGCGCGTTGCTGCCCAAATCTTGACCAAGCTGGTCTGATCAGACCCCGTAGCGCGCCATGAACATGTCAACCGCCTGCAGAGCGATCTCATCGATCTCAGCTTGGTTGAAACTGGTTTGGATACCCAATGCAGCCTTGGACCAGATGCGAACTTTGCATAATTCCGAGAATTGCTCGGCTGCGATTTGCAGGTCTTCTATGGCCAGCTCGCCCTTTTTCACAGCCTTTTCAAGATATTCGACCATGTGGCGTTGGCCGTTCTGCGGCCCAGCCTCAAAAAAGGCCATGCCAAGCTCTGGGAACCGGTCGCGCTCGGCCACGCAAATCCGAAATACCTGTTGCGAAAAGTCCGACACCAAAAAAGCGGCCAGTTGCGTCGCAGTGATCGTCAGAACTTCGCGAGCAGGTTTGGAATCGTCGATCATCGAGATGACGTGTTCCGCAAGCCGTTTGCATTCGGTCTGCGCAACTTCCATGAACAATAGCCGTTTGTCAGGGAAGTAACTGTACAGCGTCGCCTTGGACACCCCGGCCGCCCGCGCGATATCGTCAACGCTGGCGCCTTCGAACCCATCCGCCATAAAAACCTCTCGGGCACCTTGCAAAACCTGGTCGAATTTGCGGCCCGTGCGGAGGATGGCGGCTGTCTGGGTCATGGGCTCTCCTGGGGTAGCTGATCCACCCAAACTATAAACCGATCAGTTCAGATACAACGATTCGCATGGTTTCATTCCGTATTGGTGTCAGAACGCGGCTCACTGTTACGTTAGCCCCCGGTTCCCGTTGATGATTTGCCGCGTGGCCAAACAATGCTAACACTCTGACCATGGTCGAGATATTTCTGCGCACCCTTCCGTTTTTTGCGATTATCGGCCTGGGATATTGGGCCGGTCGCAGCCGGTTTTTCAGCGAAGAAGCGACCGCATATCTGACCAAATTCGTATTTTACTTTGCGCTTTCGGCAATGCTGTTCCGATTTGCCGCCACTCTGCCCTTTGCCGAAATTTTCAATGTTCGGCTGGTTGTGGGCTACTTGCTGGGCACCACTGCCGTCTATGTACTGGCAACACTCGTCGCCTGGATACGCAGGCTGGACATTCCTACCGCCGCGGTCGAAGCCCAATGCGCGGCCATCGGCAATGTCGGTTTTCTGGGCCTGCCAATGCTGGCAATGCTTCTGTCTGAGGCAGCCATTGGTCCGGTGATGTTGGTTCTGACGGTCGATCTGGTGGTGTTTTCCTCGCTGATTGTCATCCTGATAAACGGAGGACGGGACGGCAAACTGACCCCGGCAACCCTGCGCCTGATCGGGTTGGGACTGGTCAAAAATCCGATGATCGTGTCGATCTCAGCGGGAATGCTGTGGTCGGCATTTCAGGTGCCGGTTCCGGCTGTTCTTTACGATTTCCTGACCATTTTGGGCGGTGCAGCCACGCCCGGTGCCTTGTTTGCGATCGGGGCTTCACTGGCCTCGAAATCCGCTGAACGTGCGCAGATCGCAGCATGGCTAAGCTTCTGTAAGCTGATCGTTCACCCGGCCTGCGTCGCAGTTGTGCTGTTGTGGCTGATCCCGATTGAAACATTCCCGGCCTCGGTCGCTATCGCCGCTGCAGCTCTGCCTGTGGCAGGCAACGTCTATATGCTAGCGGCGCACTATGGCGTGGCCCCACATCGGGTCTCGGCGGCAATCCTTCTGTCGACAGCAGCCAGTATTCTGACGGTGCCCGTCGTTATCGCCTGGCTCGCAACACTCTGACGAGCATCTGCCAAAAAAATGCACGCGCCAGAGGTCCGCGGCCTTTACGCCACGCCCTTGGGTCGTTAGCCATGTCGCGACCTCAAATGAAGGACTCTGACAGATGGAAACCCTTTCGGAAAACGCCTGTTTCGGTGGCGTGCAAGGCGTGTACCGCCATGCTTCCTCAGCCTGCCAATGCGACATGACCTTTGGTCTGTTCCTGCCCGCCGAGGCCAAGGACGGCCCGGTTCCGGTCCTGTGGTATCTGTCTGGCCTGACCTGCACCCATGAAAACGCCATGACCAAGGCCGGTGCGCAGGCTTGGGCCGCGGAGCAAGGGATTGCCGTGGTCTTCCCCGACACCTCACCGCGCGGTGAAGGCGTTGCCGATCACGAAGACTACGATCTGGGACAGGGTGCCGGGTTCTACGTAAATGCCTCTCAGTCCCCTTGGGCACCGCATTTCAACATGTGGGATTACGTGGCCGAGGAACTGCCCGCGTTTCTGGCCGAGAACTTTGCCCTCGACATGGACCGTCAGGCAATAACCGGCCATTCGATGGGCGGCCATGGCGCGCTGACCTTGGCGATGAACCTGCCGGGGCGCTATCGCTCGGTTTCTGCCTTTGCGCCGATCTCGAACCCGACTGGGGCGGATTGGGGCCGCAAGCAACTCAGCGCGTATCTGGGCGATGACGAGGCCGCCTGGGCCAAACATGACGCCTCGCTGATGATGAAAGAGGTTGGCTTTGATGGCCCGATCCTGATCGACACCGGAGCCAATGATCAGTTCATCGACCTGCTGCGCCCCGAAGCATTGGCGCAGGCGATTGCCGAACGTCGCCAACAGGCAACTTATCGTCTGCAGCCCGGCTATGACCATTCGTATTTCTTTGTGTCGACCTTCATGGAAGATCACATCACCTTCCACGCCGAGGCGCTGTACGGAGACTGAGGCATGAGCGAATACGATTACGACCTGATCATCATTGGGTCGGGTCCTTCCGGGCGATCGGCAGCCATTCAGGCGGGCAAACTGAAGCGGCGCGTTCTGGTGATCGACCGCAAGGACCGGTTTGGTGGTGTATCGGTGCACACCGGAACGATCCCCTCGAAAACCCTGCGGGAAACAGTGCTGAACCTGTCCGGGTGGCGCGAGCGCAGCTTCTATGGCCGCTCATACCGGGTCAAGGATCAGATCCGGGCCGAAGACCTCAAGGCGCGTCTGCACATGACGCTCGACCACGAGGTCGACGTGCTCGAGCATCAGTTCAACCGCAACCACGTGGAGACCCTGAACGGTCTGGCCAAATTCGTCGGCCCGCATGAGGTTGAGGTTGCAACGGACGCCGGGGAAACCACCCGCCTGACGGCGGCCAAATTCCTGATCGCCACCGGAACGAAAACCTATCGGCCTGACTATGTACCGTTCAACGGCAAAACCGTTGTCGATGGTGATGATTTTCTGGAGATGGCGGAAATTCCGCGTTCGCTGGTCGTGATAGGTGCCGGGGTGATTGGCGTCGAATATGCCACGATGTTTTCAGCCCTGGATGTGCGCGTAACTCTGATCGAACCGCGCGACTCTTTCCTTGATTTCATCGACAAGCGGCTGATCCACGATTTCACGCACCAAATTCGTGAAAACGGTGTTGATCTGCGGTTGGGGTCTGCTGTCGAAAAGATCGAAGATGCGGGCGAACATGTCGAAGTCACGCTGGATAATGGCCGCCATGTGCGTGCCGAAATGCTGCTGTTCGCGGCTGGACGCATGGGTGCAACTTCGGCGTTGAATTTGGACGCAGTCGGGCTGGAAACCGACCATCGCAACCGGATCAAGGTGGACCGCAAGACCTATCAGACGTCCGTCCCGCATATTTATGCGACTGGGGACGTGATCGGGCATCCCTCGTTGGCCTCAACCTCGCTGCAGCAGGGCCGCGTGGCAGCCTGTCATGCGCTGGATACGCCAACCCTGCCGGAAAGCCCTTGGTATCCCTATGGCATCTACTCGGTGCCCGAGATTTCCACCTGCGGCATGTCCGAAGAAGAACTGCAGGAACGTGGCATTCCCTATGAGGTCGGCGTGGCACGGTTCCGGGAAACCTCGCGCGGGCATATCATGGGGCTGGAGCACGGCATGCTGAAAATGCTGTTTTCGCTGAAAACCCGCCGGGTGCTGGGGGTGCAGATCGTCGGTGAAGGTGCGACCGAGTTGATCCACATCGCGCAGGCCGTGTTGAATCTAAAGGGCACGGTCGACTATTTCGTGCAGAACACGTTCAATTATCCAACACTGGCTGAGGCATACAAGATCGCTGGCCTGGACGCGTTCAATCGCATGCCGATCCCAGACGAGTTCAAAGTGCGCAAGAAACCTGTCGAACCCGCCAAGAAAGAGGCTAAGAAAGCGTGACCACGCTCTATGTCGATGGCGATGCCTGCCCCGTAAAAGCCGAGGCCGAACGGGTGGCCACACGGCACAAGGTGCCGATGGCGCTGGTCTCGAATGGTGGGCTACGGCCTTCGTCGAACCCGTTAGTGCAGGTCGTCATCGTTTCAGAGGGTGCGGATGAGGCTGACAAATGGATCGCTGAACGCTGCGGGCCGGGGGATGTTGTTGTGACGTCCGACATCCCCCTGGCCGCGAAATGCGTCGAGGCCGGGGCGCGGGTGCTGCGCCCCAACGGCGAGGCGTTCACGGCGGCCAATATCGGTCAGCAACTGGCGATGCGCGATCTAATGGCTGATCTGCGTGCTGCCAATCCGCTGGGCGCGGGCGGTGGCGGTAAGCCCTTTGGTAAGGCGGATCGGTCCCGGTTTCTGGATGCGCTGGAACGTGAGTTGCGTGCGGCGTTGCGCCGGTAGCGCTCCCGCCGGTCGGCGACGCATCAAAGATGCGCCTTCTTCCGTTGGGCCGGGCAGCGCTGCGCGCTGCGGTTCAGCCTTGTAATTGCGGTTTGAGATTGGTTCAGTCGGGCACAATCAGGATTGTTTTGACAGGAATAACTTATGCCGATTGAAGCCGTTGTTTTTGACATTGGGAATGTTCTGATCGAATGGCAGCCAGAGCGCTATTACGACAAAACCATCGGTGAAGAGCGCCGTCGCGCCATGTTTGCCGAGGTTGATCTGCACGGAATGAACGACCTTGTCGATCAGGGGCACCATTTCACCGATACGATCTATGACTGGGCCGAAAAATACCCCGATTGGCGCGATGAAATTCGGATGTGGCACGACAACTGGATCGAACTGGCCGCTCCGGAAATCCCGCATTCCGTTCGTTTGCAGCGGGCCTTGAGAGCCAAAGGCATACCGGTTTTTGCTTTGACCAATTTTGGTGTGCAAAACTTCGACTATGCCACGACGGTCTATCCCTTCCTCAATGAGTTTGACCGACACTATGTCTCGGGTCGGATGCGGATGGTGAAGCCATATGCTCCGATTTATCAGATGGTCGAGGATGATTGTGGTCTGCCCCCTAGCAGTCTGCTGTTCGCGGATGATCGCATCGACAATATCGAAACCGCGCGCTCACGCGGCTGGCAGACGCATCACTTTAACGGTCCGCAAGGGTGGGCAGACCGTTTGGTGGCCGAAGGGTTACTGAGCCCTGAGGAAGCCCTCTAGATCAGGCCGGGACAACTGTGGGCCGATTTTCACGAATGGGAAGGTGGACAATGGCGCTGAAGGCGCCAATGGCCACACCAATCCACCACACCATCGTGTAATCACCATACTGGTCATACAGCCTGCCGCCCAGCCAGACGCCCAAAAAGCTGCCGACCTGATGGCTGAAAAAGATGATGCCATACAGAGTGCCCATGTAGCGCAGACCATAGAGATGGGCGACCAGACCTGAAGTCAACGGCACCGTCGCCAGCCAGAGCGATCCCATCACCAACGAGAATGCAATGACCGAGAGCGGCGTGATCGGGAACATGATAAACGCGGCGGCGGCCAGAGTCCGTCCGGTGTAAACGGCGGCCAGCAAATACTTCTTTGGGAAATGGTTCCCAGCCCAGCCCGCCAAAAGCGTACCAGCGATATTTGCCAATCCGATCAGAGCGATCGAAACAGCGCCAAGCGCCGAGGTTGTTTGTATGCCTATGGAATGCAATACCCCACCCGGCTGAATCGGCCCGCACATCTCGGTCACGAAAGCGGGAAAGTGGGCGGTGACGAAGCCCAATTGATAGCCGCAGCTGAAGAACCCGAGAAAGATCAAGGTGTAGGACGGATCACGGAATGCCCGACCCAAAATCTGGCTCATGCTCTCTTCCAACTCGGCCTTGCTGACGGGTTTTGGCACGCGCATGAAGGGCAATGACAGCACAAGGGCGAGGATCGCAACTGCGAATACGATGAAGACCTGCTGCCACGGCAGGAAAGTCAGTAGCCATTCGGCGGTTGGGGCGCCGATCACCTGACCGAAACTGCCTGCTGCTGTCACCATGGCCAAAGACATCGAACGGTTCTTGTCGGACGAGGCACGCCCGACCACAGCTAGCACAACACCGAACCCGGTGCCTGCGATGCCGAACCCCACCAGCCACGCGTACATTTGATGCCCGAACGGTGTGACAGACCAAGCCGACAGCACCATGCCCGCCGCATAGGTCAGCGCGCCCAGAAAGATGGCCTTACGGTCGCCGACTTTTTCGGCAATCGCGGAAAAGATTGGCTGACCGACGCCCCAGGCTAGGTTTTGGATTGCAATCGCAAGTGAGAAATCTGTGCGCAGCCAGCCGAACTCGCTGGCGATCGGAATCTGGAATACCCCAAACGAGGCGCGCACAGCGAAGCTGACCGTGATGATGATACACCCAACGATCAGGATCGGGTTCAGTAGACGAGCGGATTGCGGCATTTGGACCTCGGGGACTTTATCCGGCGGACGGTAGCGGATTCCTTCGGCTGGTCAAATCAGCAGATTTGCGGTCACGGATAAGGAAATTTGATGTGTCGACGATATTGGCCGCTTTTCAAGGCGCAAAGCGGGCGCTATGGCTCGGGCTATGACGGATTTGATTTCGCTGTACAACGCCCGAATTGCCGAGGGCACTTTGACACGGGACGACGCGCAAGAGGCCGTTCTACCCCATTTCGAACGCATCCGCGAGGCGTTGACCGCCCCGGTGAAGCGAAGCTTGTTCCGCAAGGCACCTCCTCCGCCCAAAGGTCTCTACCTGTGGGGTGGTGTGGGACGTGGCAAATCCATGCTGATGGATATGTTCGTTGATGCGTTGGACGGGGTCTCGGCGCGACGTGTGCATTTTCATGCCTTCATGCAGGAGATTCATGCAGGTATGCACAAAGCCCGTCAGGATGGTGTCGAAGATGCTCTTGCTCCGGTCGCGCAGGAGGTTGTGAAAACAGTTAAACTGCTGGCGTTCGATGAAATGCAGATCACCGACATCACCGACGCGATGATCGTCGGCCGCCTTTTCGATCTGCTGCATGAAGGTGGCGTGGTAGTTGTCACCACGTCCAACCGGCATCCCGATGATTTGTACAAAGACGGGCTGAATCGTCAGTTATTCCTTCCGTTTATCGCCCATATCAAGGAACAGCTTCAGGTTTGGGAACTGGTCTCACCCACTGATTACCGTCAAAATCGCCTGGAAGGCGCGCCGGTGTATTTTACTCCGATTGGCCCAGAGGCGCGGCAGAATATTCGCAGTGTTTGGCATGATCTTTCAGGTGGCGGCGGTGAACCTATGGTGTTGCAAGTCAAAGGGCGTGCAGTGGAATTACCCGCGTTTCGGAACGGTGTTGCGCGCGCTTCGTTTTACGATCTGTGCGGTCGGATGCTGGGGCCTGCGGATTATCTGGCGATTGCCGACGTGCTGAAGGTCTTAGTGTTGGAAGACGTCCCCCGCCTTTCACGGAATAATTTTAACGAGGCCAAACGGTTCGTCACACTGATCGACGCCTTGTATGAAGCAAAGGTGCGGCTGATCTGTTCCGCCGCCGCCGAACCCGAGATGTTGTACGTTGAGGGCGAAGGAATTTTTGAGTTCGAACGGACCGCGTCTCGCCTGCGCGAGATGCAGGATCAGGATTGGGGGAGATAGGGGGGCGCTGCCAAGCCGTAAAATGCACTTTTGGTTAGCACCGCGCCTCGCTTTTCAACCTGGGGCAAATGCATTGGCGCATGCATATAATGCTGAGCGCAAAAGCGATAACCGCGCCATCAAGCGAATGGCATTTGGAATACATGGACGGCGTTGGCCGCCCTTACCCTCATTGGCTCATGTTGCAGCGAAGTTCAGCTTTGTCCGGATAGCGTTGAAAAATCCGTTGATTAGTTGATCTCTCGCTGATTCACTCGATTTGAGAGTGGCGTTAAAGCGATGTTGGGACCCAGGCAGGTGGCGCAAGGCGTGCTGTTTCATGAGTTCTGATTTGACGAGTTTGGTCCTGCCGATCATCCCTAGCATGGGATTGACCGGTTCCCTGATTTATCGGAAGTCCGCTCACTGCTGGCGCCATCCTATGGCTTGCATGGCCGTCCTTCGACTGATCCTGAACTGATGATCAGGATCTTGTTGTTGGGTTATTGCCAAGGCATTCGGTCTGAACGCCACCTCTGCGAAGAGGTTCATATCAACTTGGCGTATCGCTGGTTTTGCAAACTCGGTTTGATTGATCCTGTGCCGGACCATTCTATCTTTCCGCAGAATCGGCACGGTCGCTTCCGGAAAAGCGATTTGTTCCGACACCTCTTCGAATCCGTTCTGAAGCGCTTTATTGACGAAGGTCTAGTTGGGCGCGAGAGCGTCGATGTCGACGCCAGACTGATCCCCGTCAATGCGAACCAGACGCGCGGCATTGATAGCAAAGACTGTCTGCCGCCCGACCTGACCACGCTCGTGGTTCAGGAATAGTTTGAAGCACAGGATGATGCCGCATTCGGCGCGTCGACTAAGGTCGTACCCGAACAAATCTTGCCGGTTGATCCCGCCGCTTGCTGGACCGGGGCAGATGGCGGTACAGCCTTCTTAGTATGTTCAACCAACTATATTGTGGATTTGGACGAGGTGGTCATTGTCGACGTGGAGCCGTCAGTTTCAATCCGCGCCGCCGTAACCTTTTCCGCTCGCCGATGGTTCGACCGGATTACGGATCGCTTCAGCGGGACGCCAGACAAGCTGGTTGGTGTTACGGGCTACGCATCAGCCGAGACCTCGGGTTGGTCGGTGGAAGAGCGCGGTATCGCCCTACACATTCCGGTCTGGGATAAATCGAAGCGAACGGACGGCACATTCTCGCGCGATGACTTTATCTATGACCCTGCAACCAACAGCTATACATGCCCCGGCAACAAGGAACTGCGTTCCGTGCATGAAACCGCGTGAGATATCGCCCGCGTAATCCGGAAAACAGACGCCTACATGACTTCATTCTTTCAGAGGCGGAAGGCCGAGATGCTTATTGCCCATCTGACGCGACACATGGGCGAACCAATGATGCGGCTTCGAGGACCCAATGACGCATATGAACAGTTCCTACTCACAGCCACCGCGCAAAACCTCCGGAAGCTCGCAAAACTGCTCCCGCAACCAGCACCAACGGGCTGAAACGAAAAGCTCGACCAATTCACGCGACGCCCGAGGCGCGTCCAAACTTCAAGTTTTTCAATACTAGCTCCGTAAAGTGGGCATTCACAGCTATACATTCAGCTTCCGAGAGGCGCGACAAAGCGGGATCTACTAGGGTCCCCACTCTTAGAAGCGGTCAAATACTGTGCTGGCAACGGCGAATTCATCTTCGCCGCCGCATTTTTGAAGCCAATCCGCCTAGACAGTAAGCTGGTAGTAAGCTGAAATTAGTACAGTGATGAGAACCAGTTCAACGACCAATGGCGGCAGAACCGCCCTATCGAATCCATCTGCCAGTATGCTGACAACGCGACCAAAAGCCACGACTCCCATCAGGATCGCAACAACCATGTAGGCTAGCGTCTGCCCTGTTGTCAGACCGATCACCAGCAAAGCAACCGAGGCCAGAAACAGACCGCCGATCACCGAGCGAATGGTGCTGAGCCCAGCAGTTCCCACGGGTTCGATGGCAAAATTGGCGACCATGCGCCGGGGTGCAAACATAGACATGATACCGAGGCCCGTCAGCATGAGCGTTGCAAGAATGACAAAGATGTTCAGTGTGGTTTCCATTTGATTTCTCCTTTGCTTCAGGCAAATTGGCGCAATGCCTGTTTTGCGTTGTCCTGATTGGTGCAGTCTGAAAGGGTTCCATCAATGCTGGCCTGATCCACGACAGGTCCAGTGGGGTACCCTGCTTTACTTGCGTAGAAATGGCCGGTTTTGAATTCTGGGTTAAGCAACCCGTCCAGATACCGTTTCGCTCCGGTCTCTGCGCTGTGCATCATCCCGAACAAAGGCATCAATACGCCGCCCACATGCTTGAAGAAAATGCGTTTCAGCAGAGGCAAATCATCAAAACCCGCAGTCCCGGTCGTACCGCCAGGACTCATGGTGACAAAACGGATATGCGGATGCTGACGGGCCATCGCTCCCATCCAAAGGGTTGCAGTCAGCTTGGCGTAACCATAGGTCTGCATCGGATCGCCCTCGGGGCCAAACTTGCTACCGTCCGCTATTGAGCGGAACTCGTCCACGGTTCTTTCGGACAGATTAGGGCGATGCATCCCCATCTTGGGAATGCCTCGTGCAGCTTCGGAACCGGCATAGAGGATTGTGGTCGTTACCAACTGGCGTTCCAACAACGTATCCACCAGAACCACATGGCCCAGAACATTGGTGGCGAAGATATTGGTCACACCGTCTTTGGTGAGACGATTGGGATCTCGACCTCCTGTACCACCTGCATTCAGGATGACAGCATCTATTGGGATGGAAAGGTCAGCCACAGCGGCGCGAACCGAGTCGGAGTCAGCCACGTCCATCTGGACAATGTCAAATATTTTGCGTCCGGTCTCACGCTCCAGCGCCGCTTTGGCAGCTTCGGCTTTGGTTTCGTTACGGCAGGCCAGATAGATTTTGTCGATACCTTTCTGCAAGGCAAGCTGGCGCGCGGCTTCACGACCAAGCCCGGCATTTGCGCCGGTTATCATTACGGATTGGATCGGATTCATGGGTTTGGTTCCCTGGAGGTCACTCTTGGTGGGCTCAACATAAGGCGGTCAGTATTTGACATATAGATGGAAAAAAGTGGACTCTTTGCTTCAAAAATGAAACACATGGCGCATGTCGACAAACGAAAGCCACACACTCAATTGGGATGACCTGAAGTTCTTTCTGGCCGTTGCCCGAACCGGAACTCTTCGCGGCGGGGCAGAAAGTATCAAGGTGAACCACACCACTCTGACGCGCAGGCTTTCTGTCATGGAACAGCGCGTTGGCAGCCGGTTGTTCGACCGTTCCAAATCTGGACTTGCCCTGACGCAGCTTGGTGAAGACCTGATGCCGCATGCCGAACGCGTGGAGGAGGAAATGACTGCCGCATCGCGGGTCATCGTCGGTCGAGATGCACAACCATCCGGTACGGTTTACGTCACTCTGCCCCATGGCTTTGCCATGACATCCCTAATGGATGATTTTGCTGCCTTCGCCGCGCTTTACCCAGACATTACCCTTAACATGAATTTCACAAACGATATCCGCGACCTGATGCGCCGGGAGGCTGACGTCTCTTTGCGTGTCGCAGATGAGGTCACAGACGATGTTGTTGGACGAAAGCTCGTCCAGATGTCACAGGCAGCCTATTGCACGCGAGAATACGCTGAACGCATACGAAACAATGGCGGTGAAGGGATACACTTAATCGGTTGGCATGAACCAGAAGACGCGACAAGTGCGAAATGGGTGAAAGACAGCTACTATCCCAATGCCACGCTAAAACACCGGGTTTCTGAACTGGTCCCTCTGATTACGCTGGCGGCATCCGGTCTGGGCATGGCCTACCTTGCTTGCAACCTTGGCGACCGTCACCCCAATCTGATCCGAGCACCATTCCAAAAGCCCATACCCTATCGAAGCATTTGGCTGCTGCTGCATCGTGATCTTCAGAACACGGCAAGGGTCAGACTGTTTGTCGATTTTCTTGCCGAGCGGGTTAGGTCCAGGCGCAACGAATTTTGGGTTGTGGGAACTGAATAGCACGGGCAGCGGCCATTCATTTGGATGCGGCGGAATGCGATCTTGGGCTCTCAACGGTCGGTCTCTACGTTGAATATCAATGGCCTATCTCAGCCAAAAACGGACATTCACAAATAGACTTTGCAAGAACGGAGAGGTGGACAAAGCGCCCATGTCGGCAGCATTGTGAAAAGCCGTGTAGTCTTTGCAGCCGGCCTCTGCACTCGGATCCGCACCTGATTTCAGCATAAGCTAAACGATTTCCGCATGATTGCCACGAGCGGCCCTCTGCAATGGACTACCAAAGTCGAAAACCGAGTTAGCATCCGCGCCATGTTCAATAGGGATTACGACAATTTCTTTAAGGCCGGACTGTGCGGCAAAGAACAAAGGCCGTGCCAGGCAGGCAGAAGCAACACTACCTTCGGCAGCGGAAGAAGACTATAGCGCCTCAACATCACCATTTCTGGCAACCTGCAGAGTCAGGGGAATTAGCCAATTGCTCATGACACATCCGGGTTTTTTTGGCATCGACGACGACTTGGACCGCAATATTTGACTGCTTTGAATTCAATGCCGCCGGTTGGGTTAACGCTGCATTCTAGCTTGCGCTAAAAATTAGATCCTCAAGCTCTGCCAATTAGGCTCAGATCTTACAACCGATAGATGACCCTGGCGGTGATAGCGATGGCCAAGTGGAACATGCCTGGGCTTTGGTCGTAGTGGGTTGCAACACGCCTTTAGTCTTTTTAGCGGCCCAGCATGAATTCGATCGGATTGCGCCTTTTGGAGCGACGCTTGTCGAATCTGACGATTGCAGCGCGTTGCTTCCGCCCTGGGATACAGGTTGCTATGCCTTTGCCTTTCCATGTTTCTCTGAGCCAGCCAGTGTCACAGCCGCGATCTACAGGCAGCCATTCCACATTGGGCAGGCCGCTGAGCGGTGCGCAAGCACCACATTTACACGCTGACCTGACCGCCGTGCCGCGGGCTTCCAGATACTAGCGCGGGGTCGCTTGAACGCACGTCATTTGTCTTTTCACTTCGATTACAACGGTCTATCCGTCACCTTGGTCCGCCATTAGGTCGATCATCAACTGAGCGAAAATACCTTTGCCGCTCTACCGGTTCCAATGGTTGTAGAGTGTTTTGTATAGGGGCACTCTTTGGGCGAAACGCGCCTCTGTAAACCGTCACGATCAATGAATGTAATCCCACTCGAGACCCCATCTGCTCATCAATCTGTAAGGAAAATTCAGTCATGTTCACCGCTCGCCTTCGAGCCGCGACTCTCAACATCAGGCGAAATCAACGGGCCCGGAGCCTAAGGAAGTTATCGATCTCGTTTTTCTAAAGAATTTGTCCACAGGGGAAGCTCACAACCTGCACGACTCCGCACAATCTTCTGCCGACTACCCGCCCGACTGCTTCAAGGAGGCCGGTTTCCAATTTTCGGCCGCCATTGGTACATATTCGCCGGACACTTGTTTTCTAACTTCGTGTTTCATGCATACGTGTGTTAGGGTCCGGGACGTATATTTTCTTATTTTAGTTAAGGGTAGTTGTACAATTGCCAGATAAATCCAACAACGCATTCACGCTGCGCCCTCTGGAAAAAGCGGATCTGGAGGTTATCACCCCCTGGTTTCAGGACATCGAAGACCTCGGCCGGTTTGACCGCACTTCGCGAATCCCATTCAACCTTTCTCAAACCGAAGAAGTATGGGGCGACGCATTTAGCGCATCGGGGAGCACTGGGAAGTGCTGGTTCGTCGTCGTCGCAGATAATGGTCAAGTTATGGGCCTGGCTGGCCTGGAAGCAATTTCCCCGATAAATCGGGATGCGATCATTGCCATGTTTGTTGAAAAATCGGCCCGTAGGCTGGGACTTGCGATCCGAGCAGCGGCGTTGCTTGCAGATTTCGCATTCCGTCAGCTTGGCCTGAACCGGCTGACGTCTTACTACCGGCAAGACAACCACATCAGCCGCGATCTCGTGGAAAGGCTGGGTTGTCAGGTTGAAGGCACGATGCGGGAAGCTTGGTATGCGGACGGAACATTCCACGATATGATTGTGGTTGGGCTGCTCAGGCAAGACTGGACGGACCGGCGATTGACCCTGGCGAATGAGTTGAGCCCAGAAACAATAGTAACATTCGGTTCAGGCGGGTGCCCGCGCTGGTCATGGCCACCACAGGTTGATAAGTGTAACTGACTATCCGCGACAATTTGGGTGTAGTTTTACGCTCAGACTGCATAAGCCTTTTTTGATATAAGGTGACCATAGGGTTCGAAAACGGCCCTTGAGACGAGTTATGAATGTGAACACCACGGGTCCAAATCCTTCCATAACGCAGAAGCTGGGTGCTGTCTTATTTGCCGATGTCGTCGGCTATTCGCGCCTCATGAGCGAAAATGAGTTGGACACGTATAATGCACTGAAATCCCTACTGTATCAGCTTGAGGAAACCTGTGCACGTTTCCAGGGCCGCGTGGTAGAAGTACGCGGTGATGGGATTCTGGCCTTATTTGAAACCGCTACAAGCGCCGTGGAATTTGGGGTGGAACTGCATCGCATCGCGAACCAGCACAATCAGGATCGTGCAGAAAGCCAACGAATCAACTTTCGCGCAGGTATTCACCTTGGTGAGATTCTGATTGATGATCGGGGAATTCACGGCGACAACGTCAACATCGCGGCCCGACTACAAGAAATTGCTGAGCCCGAAAGAGTTTATGTTAGTTCCGCAGTCTACGATCAAGTCTGCAACCGCCTGCGATACGGGTATGAGTTTCTGGGACCCAAACATCTAAAGAACATCCTCTCGCCGGTCTCGACTTACTGCGTCCGAAGCGAAGTCGCCGGTGCAACGATGGCCGGGACAATGCGGCCTGACGTACTTGGTGATGTTTTGGAGCGCCCCGACACGCCATCGGTTGCCGTTCTACCCTTCAGCAGCCAAGGCGGGGATGAATCGGATAGTTGGATCGCCGAGGGGCTGACCGACGACATAATCATGAACCTGTCGAAATTTCGCAACTTGTTTGTCATTGCGCGAAACTCGTCTTTCTTCTTCAAAACACAGTCAATGCCTCCGAAAGAGGCCGCTCAAAAACTGAACGTGCGTTATGTCGCGCGGGGCAGCGTGCGGCGCTCTGCCAGCCGTATTCGAATAACTGCGGAACTTGTCGATGCCACCACCGAACGCACCATTTGGGGCGAACGGTTTGACCGCAAGATCGACGATATTTTCGATATTCTGGACGAAGTAACTGAATGCATCGTTGCCGCTACTGCAGTGATGATCGAGTCACATGAAAAGCAGCGTATGACGCAGGTCGTTCCGTCCGATTTGGAAGCCTATGGATCGGTACTTCAGGGCCAATACCACATCTTCAAGTACACACGGAACGACAACAAGAAAGCGCACAACTTCTACCAGTCCGCGCTGGAACGAGACGAAGGGTATGCCCGCGCAGCAGCGGCCTTGTCTCGCACGTTAAATATCGACTGGCGCTATTCCTGGTCCGAAGACCCGTCGAGTGCGCTGGATCAGGCGCTGATCTTTGCCCAACGCGCCATCGAGCTTGATCCCACGGATGCGCGTGGTTTTGGTGAGTTGGGCTATGTGCATCTTTATCGGAAAGAGCACGATTCCGCGCTACAATCCTATAAGCGGGCTTTGGCATTGAACCCCAATGATGCCGACATGCACTCGGATTTTGCCGACGCTCTGGCTCATTGTGGTGACAACGAGTCGGCAATCACCCATCTCCAACAGGCGATGCGTTTAAATCCGTACTTTCCAGATCAATACCTGTGGCATCTTGGCGGGGCTTACTACAACCTCAAGCGCTATCAAGAGGCGATTGATGCCGTTAATAAGATGAACAATCCCACCGAAGGGCAGCGTTTGCTGGCGGCAAGCTATGCGCAGCTTGGTCAGACGGAACTTGCCCGCCAGATCACGGACAAGCATCGTGCAGCGCACCCGAACTTTTCACTGAAACGTTGGGAAACAGTCCAGCCGGACAAGTTGGAAGAAGACACGCAGCATTTTGTTGAGGGTCTGAAAAAGGCCGGGTTCTGAAAAGGCCCTTGCAGTGCAAGGGCCTGTCGAGATCTTTCCACGATGTGACACTTAATTGTTTCGCGTCAGTCGTCTGACCCTCGGGCGCGGGCACCGCTGACACGTGCGCCACTCACGCGGGCGCCGCTGACTCTGGCACCGCTGACACGCGCGCCACTGACTCGTGCTCCGCTGACGCGAGCACCGCTGACTGACGGGCTGTCACCCCCGAAAAAGACATCCAGAAGGACCTGTTCGAACTGGCCCGTCATTACATCCATGCGCATTGTCTGGTCAGCTTTGTCATACCGCCAGACCCTGATCTCGTCAGCCACTTGATAATCCGCTGCGGCGACACCGCCGAGGCCAGGCTCCTTCGGCGCTCTAGACGCATGGGCCGGCGGCTCATTCTTTTTGGCAATTTCTTCACCGTCTCCATGCACAAGGAAAATTACCGGCTCGGGCAGATCGTAGTAGGTTCCCTCAAAAGCGAAGCCGTAAATCTTTGCGAACCTCGGTCCTTTGGCACCTTTTGCTACGCCGAATTGGTTGTCGAGATGCTTGTTTGCGCCCTGACCGGTGGCAGCAATGCGCTTGTATTCCAAATCTTTTAGTTCGCGGCCAAATAACAGCACTTCTGAAAAACTGAGCAAGGATTCAGGCATATCGTATTCTCCCAACTATGGGATAGACAGAGTCAGAACCCTTATCTCCCCCTATAAACGAACCCGAGCAAGAATTTCGGGTCAATGAATTCGAATAATCACTTCTCGAATGCATGCCACAAAACCGCTTCAAAATAAAGGATTTTGGTTTCAATCCGGCACTTGTGTACGGACCGAATGCGAATGACTGTCTTCGTCTGGGTCAGGCAAGCGCGGCCCGGCAGTTGTCAAACCAATGTCGCGCATGCGGAAGTTGCCCTCGATAATGCGCCGGAACGCACCACCGGTTATTTCCTGATCGACGGCCAACAGGGCTTTTTCGACCCCAAAATAGCTGAGCATATCCGCGTCCAACCGGTCCCATGCGTCGGCTAAATATGTCCCGAGATAATCGCGTGCCTCCAGTAATGCGATGCGAAAACCTTCGGGGTTCTCAGCATAACGCTTGTCGAAAATTTCTTGCATAACCTCACTGTAATTCGGTGAGTCTTCCAGCCGGTCCGACAAGTTTTCGTCTTCGGCCGAGATCAGGCCGTGCAACAATAAGCGTTCGTGATAAATATCGACGAATATATCAAACATTGCCCCGGTTAAGGGCTCTGACAATGCGTGTTCGCTGGACCACCCCGCAGCAAATTCCGAAAGTGACCGGTTGTTCGCGGCCATACGGATTTGCGCATTGTCTGAAAGCTCGGCAAACCGGCTAAGGCGGTTGAAGGTGTAAAGGTTGCCCCGCGTATTTTCGAGTAGCTTGTCCACGACGGAACCGAAATGCAGTGATGCCAGCAAGGCCACCATGTCAGCTGCCGATTCATGAAACCCGTAGTATTCGCCCCCGGCTTCCCCGTCCGAGGGCATGCCGATCACGCTGTAGATGATGGCATGGCCGATCTCATGCGCGACCACATCGAAATTCAGGCTGTAGGGGCGATATTCATCCCCGTGTTCATGGGTGCCGCCTGTTTCCAGAAAACCCCACCCGATATGAGCGTTATCGAGGCTGGGAAGCAGCGACAACTCTAGCCGGTCGAAGTCGCGGGCAAAATGCCAAGGGATTGGACGGTCGAAATACCCCTGCCAGACATCCATTGTAAAATGCGCTGACCCAAACAAATGCGCGGCCTCAAAGGCGGGGTCGGACGGGTCGATATGTATGAAATTGCCGAATTCATCCGGCGTGGCCGGTGGCTGAATATAGCCATCCCAGGGCGGCAAATACATTCCCGGCCCGTCTGGTCCCGGCACAATCGCACCGTATGGGGTTGTTTTCCCCACCGGATTGACGGTGTACATGCGCGGACCCGACGGGCCTGGGCCGATGCTTCCTTGCGGGGCTGAAACCTCGACCAATTCCAGTTCAGCGTCCGGCTCAAGAAAGGGAGATTGTGGAAATAGCAAAAACCGCGTGCCGGGTTCTTCCTCTTGCATCTGTTCGGGGTAATTCACTCAACGCCCTCCCGTGTCGTGCCCGGTCAAATCCAGTGGCCTTTACTCGGCGGCTCCTGCATCAGTTCCAGAATGGCAATATAAAAATTCAGCTTCTATCAATTTATAAAACGCATCCCGGCCAGACAAACCAAGAGCCTCTGCATAGGAATCAAGATCATCGGGCACCTCTTGGTCAAGATGAGATTCAAAATACCATATCAGCACACGCAGGCGATCTGCCCCAGCCTCACCCACCGAAATAGCATTTTGCGCCTTCCTGACTGCCCGATCGCGCAGGATCGTATATTGATCCAACCGTCGCAACTCAGACAGTATTTGCGCGTCCAATTGCCCAGAGCGCGCGGCGATCGCGGCTTCAATCCGAGCGCCATCCGCCAGCATGTTTTCATAACGTTGAGGGCTCAGATCATTCGCTGCGATCCACTCCATCAGATCAGAACGACGTGACAATCCCACGCTGGCCCTGTGGTCGTCCATTTGCCTGACCAGATCGGAACGTGCAGGGCTGTGGTCCTTCCGATTTGTATCCTCGCCTGACAAAAGGGCCAATGCTGCGCGTTCTCGCATGCGCGCATATAGTTTCGGGTCCAGACGCAATTCATCCAAGACAGAGCCGTCGACAACCGGTTGAGCTGTATCTACCCGAGCGCGCAGTTCCTTCCACATCAAGGTGCGCTCGGTCCGCACGGGGTCCAAAGGGGGCAGGCGGGCTTCGGCCAGATGGTCGGACATGCGCTCAAGCATGGCGCGCGCATCCTCGGCCTTGGCGTCGATGCGGCCCGATGGAAGCCATTCGGTGAATGCCGTGATTCCGGGCAGTTCATCCAAAGCAACCAGAATATCGGGCCAAACCCGTTGGCGATAATGCATCGCTTTCGAGTGCCGCAATATCTCGGCAGCTGAGTCCGGCAACAAAATTCCATCATTCTGAGCCTGCGCGACGGTCGCACGGATTGACACCATTGGCTCACTCAGCGGCTGAAATCCCAGTTCGGCCGGGCTGTGCAGCACCGCGACCTCATCGTCATCCTGCAAAACGCCGCTGTAGTAGTCCTCAAAAATACCGCCAACACCGATCATCCCGAAATCGGCCAGTTCAGCGGCGCGCAAGGCCCCCATGCTGGCACTGCCAAATACCGGGATACCATGCTCGATTGCCCATAGAATTTCCTTGTGCCAGACCGAAGGCACGCCTTCGAAAAACCCATCAATGATGCCGATTGCATCAGGCTTTTCCTGCACAACACGATAAACGTCGCCCTGACGAACTGGCGGAAGAATTCTTGCGTCCAGACAGTCAGACACCGCATCGGGTGAAAGGGTAGGGCCGACGAAAACGATTGCTGTCATATCCGCCCCTCTGAAACGCGCAAAGCCCGTGGGCCGGGAATGTAATCAGGTTCATCATGCGGCGCCTCAAGGCCGGGGACAATCGCACGAACGACTGCAATATCGAATTCCGCGTGCGACAGATCCACGGTCACCACTTGCGAAATACCCGCACTTGCAAGCCGCCGTAGAAGAAGCGCTAGGTCTTCATCGAATGATCCGGTGACGTGGGACGGGCAGTCGGAAAACTTGTTCCTGGCCTCGGACCGATCGATCAATCCGCGCACATAACGGGCCCGATCGGATTTTGCTGGATCCGTGAATTCTGCGGGGTCCAGATCATCCCGCGCGCCAGAGATATAGGTTAGTCGGGTTTGCGCCGCTTCGGTCAACGCCCGAAGCAAAGCAATCGCCCGATCCGGGTGACAGCCGTCACCGATACCAATATGGCCGGGTTGCCCGCCGCCTTCGCATATCACGCAGCGGAAACTGGCAACGCCGATGTCAGATGTCGTGTTCCACAGACCCATCTCTAGACCGGCCGCAGCAATCATCTCGATGGCCTGACGGCAACGCGGATCGTCAACACTGTCTGGATCAAGGCGTGGTCGCTTCGCCTGATGATGCCAAAGCGTTGTCGCGTCTCTTTCAATCAATTCGCAGATGGCATGGCAACTGGCCTCGTCCAAATTGTTCCCCGACGCCAACCCGTTGGTGGTTCGAGGAAAAGCCTTCTGCCCACCGACCGGAGCTGTCGTATAGTCCGTGTCGACCATCTCAAGAGGGACCCAACATGAATTGTCGGTGCCCAAGTCCTGTCCCAGAACCCACAACATGTTAGCGTTTGGGTCAAAGCGTCCACCCGTCACGCGCGAAAGACGGGCGACATCGACTACGTTCGCTTGCATTGAAAGATCGGCATATCTGGCGAGACGCTGGGGCAGATGAACCCGTTCGGCGTGCCAGGATTCAATCGCCTCCATCACGCCGGACGCTTCGGCGGCCGACAACGACAAACCCTTGCCCAACGACACCGCAACTGAACGCGAGTTTGGCCGTGAAACCATCACTGCCGGCAACCCGATCCGATCCAATCCGGTCAGGTTTGCAATCCGGGTAATACCCATATCTTTCAAAAACGGTTTGACGATCGCCAGGGTTTCTTCGGGGTCGCGCAACCGATGCGTGTCCAGCATATATTGCTTCTGCGATCCATCCGGCATGATACAAGCCTTGCTCAAATAATTGACCACAACGGAAAAATAACTGCGCCGGGCCAGTCTGTTATGCGCAGGATGAGGGATCGAGCCCGCCCGGTCAACAGCCACAATCCTTTAGTCCACTAGAGGTCAGCCGAGACTCATGTCGGTAGAGTTTGTTCGGTTCCAAATGACGTTAAAATAGGAGGGGTTGTGCAGCGCATCAGGTCAGCACTGCGGTTCTGGTGCCAAGCCGGAGTAAGCGCGGAATGTTTCACCGGCCAGGATCCGTTTGTCAGGGTAGTTCATATGGGTCCCTGAATAGAACTGCAGACCCGGCTCTGTCGACGACAACTCCATCTGAATCCCCGAGTTCGAGGAAACCAGTACAGCGACAGGATTTTCCGCAGTACGCTGATCCGAAACGTAGAAATTGTGGTCGTAGGAACAGGCTCCGACCTTGCGTGGCTTACGGAAATCGAATTCAGTTTCTTGCACTGACGCGGGATCACCCAGAGGAATAAAGTCATCGTCAACCGGCAGATACCGATCAGTCGCAGTTTGCAGAATATGATCCTTTATGTGGCCGCGACCGCATTAATTGAAATACCAGTGTAGCGCCAAATTGCAGACCGTTGTGCAGTCCAAGCCTTCGATTTCGAGGCACAAACTGGATGGGCTTTCCACGCTATAGAGCGCAACGACATCCAACGCACCACCAAACACCATGTGACCGTCGGGCAAATTCAAGAAAAAGCTGGCGCTGCTTGCAGAATGGTGCGTGACCTCCCACAGTTGCCACGCGGCACCGTCCTGCCTCCGTGCAAGCAATGGCGACCCCGAAAATTTCGATCCATCAGAATTTGTCGCCTTCGTAATTATAGGTTCCGTTCGCATTTCTGTTCGCACACCGCCCTACAATTGGACCCAAGTACTCATCCTGGCGTAAGTATTCTGCCGGATCGCGCCAGCCCAGCACCAAGGGGTGCTCGATACCATCAAGGCGAAGGTCGCAGAGCGTCGCGCCCAAAGGAATCAGCTTTGCAGTCAAATCTCCGTTTGAATTTTGAACTACCTCAATTGCGCAAGCGTCAGTCTGCGGCATTCTCGTCTCCTGAAACCCTACGCCAATGGCATTTCAACTTTGTTGCAACATGATGCTCACAGCCTTGAGCGTCGAAGACGTTCGCGGTGCTTGGACCAAGTAAAAGAAGCGCTATCTTGATCCGGCTCCGAATCCTCCGCATGATCCCCCAATGGGCTTCGAGGTTGCTGGATGGCTGAAGACACTTGGGCTGGAGCAATATGTTGACGCATTTGCCCACAACGATATCGACGCGCGCGTTTTACCCCTGCTGACCAACGATGATCTGCGCGAGATCGGAGTCTCTTTGGGGCACAGAAAAATTCTATTGGCCGCTATACAGGCTTTGCGCGACACCGATCAGAGTGCCTCCTCGGTCCCTAGTGGTGAGCAAGCCCGCCCCCGAGAACAGGCGCACTCGGCAGCAGAACGGCGGCATCTGACAGTCTTGTTTGCCGATCTGGTCGGCTCGACAGAACTGACCAATCGCCTGGATGCCGAAGACATGCGGCTGTTGCTGCAAAACTACCAAGATGCCGTGGCAGGTGCCGTTACTCGATATGGCGGGTACGTCGCTAAGTATCTGGGCGACGGGCTATTGGTTTTCTTCGGCTGGCCGCACGCCTTTGAGGATCACGCCGTTCGCGCCGTCAAAGCTGCATTGGATGCGGTGCAACGCGTCAAAAGTTTGAAAACCCCTGATGGCCAGCCTGTCTCTACCCGCGTTGGCATAGCCAGCGGAGACGTTGTTGTCGGCGACACCGTAGGTGAGAACACCTATGAAGAAGGCGCCATGACCGGGGCCATCCTGAATCTCGCAGCACGCATCCAAGAAAAAGCCGCACCCAATACGATCGTTTTACCCAAAGAAGAAACCGAAACTACTCTACATCGGATCTTTGAGTTTTCGTCGATGGGAACGGTCTCTCTGAAGGGGTTTGAAGAACCGCGAACCTTGCTGCAAGTGGTCGCCGAACGTAGCGCCGAAAGTCGGTTTCGGGCCGCCCACAGGGAAGATGCGAGTAGTGTTCTGATTGGCAGGGAATTCGAGAAAGACATTCTGCATCAGACCTGGCAGAGGGTTCAAAGCGGACAGGGCGAAGTTGTTCTTCTTGCAGGTGAAGCCGGTATCGGCAAGTCGCGCCTGACCGAAGAATTCCTTAGCGACACCGGCATCGCCGAAAATGCAGATATCATTCGGCTGAATTGCTCGCCCTACCTGAACAGCAGCCCGTTTTACCCTGTCACTGAACGTATTTCGCAGGATGCCGGGGCCGGCCCGGATTATGACGATGACAGGGTCGTTGATCGCGTACGAACCATGTTGGAAACCCGCCCGGGGATCGAGCTTGATCAGGTCTTGCCGGTCTTTGCCGCACTGGTGGCACCCGGAAGCGATCTTGCGAAACACGTGCTGAACCTGTCGCCGCAGGAACAGCGGGATCTGACCATTCAGACCTTGATTAACACGGTGAAAGCCCGCTCTGCCGTTCGTCCTGTTATTTTGTGTGTTGAGGACGCGCATTGGATCGACCCTTCGACCCGCGCGCTGCTACACCGGTTCAAATCCATCTGTACGGATCTACCTCTGATGATCTTGGTCACGCATCGACCGGGGTGGGACATGGATCGAGACGAAGGCGATGCCCATGTGCACACGCTGCACCTTCGCCGCTTTGATACGGCCCATGTGGCCAACCTGATCCGCAATGTATCTGGGGTTGAGCCCGACGACCGCCTTGTGGCCCTGATTGTTGAAAAAACCGACGGTGTGCCACTGTTTGTTGAAGAGATGACCCGCACCATGATGGATGCCGGGGAACCGGGACGGATCTCGGTTCCTTCATCCCTGAAAGGTGCTTTGATGGCTCGGCTTGACGCCGTTTCTGCTGGCGCCAAACAGGTAGCTCTGACCGGCTCGGTGATCGGGCGAGAATTTGAGCCCTCGCTTCTGCGCCAGGCCATGGCCACCGACAGCGCAACCGTGCAAGCCGGGTTGGACGAGCTGTGCAAATCAGGCTTGATCTTTGAAAGCGGCCACAACAAGGATCACTTCGTCTTTCGCCACGCCCTGATCCGCGACACTGCCTATCAATCTATGCTCAGTGCCACTTGCAGGGCGCAACACGCAGATGTTGCCAAAGCCTTGATCGAGTTGCGATCTGCCGAGATTGCCCGTCGACCCGAACTAGTTGCCCACCACCTGACCCAAGCTGAAGATTGGGCCGCCGCCTTTCCGCGTTGGAAGTCTGCAACCGAAATGGCTTTGGCCCGCTCGGCTAGCCAAGAGGCGATGGCCAGCGCCAAAGAAGCCATGAATGCCGCGCAAAAACTGGGCCCAAACAACAAGGTTGAAGAAATTCAGGGTCAGATTTTGATGGGTCGAAGCTTGGACAGCGTTGGGCGATTGCCCGAGGGAGTCAGCCTGCTCAAAGAAGCCTCAGACGCAGCCCGCGAGTTAGGAAACGCTGAACTGGCTGCGGATATCGCTGGCTATTTCGCCGATTCCTGTATGATGTCCAGCGAAAGGCACGATGAAGCCATCGAAGTGTGTCTGGACGCACTGTCCAATTTGCCGCCAAGCGACGAAGTTCGCCAATGCGGACTGCAAAGTCAGCTCGCTCGGGCCTATATGTTCGTCGGGCAACTCAATGAGGGCGCGCGCTATGGCCAGAACGCCATGGAACTGGCGGCCCGGTTGGGAGACTACAAGGCCCAGTTTTCCGTCATGATGATGCGGTACGCGGCACCGTTTATCGCAAGACGAGAATATGAAACACGCGATTGGCGTGAAAACCTTGAGGCGATGCATACAGTCGCAGAAAAACTGGGAACGATCGACCAGGGTCGGGACCGGACGCTGAGCCTTTTTGTCGGCGCCGAGATGGCGGACCGGCAATTGATGGACCATTCGCTGCGCCTGCTGACGGAAGTGTCGCAAAAGGACAACCACTTGCAGCTTTATTGGGTGCAAACCCACGCCCGCGCAATGGTGGCCATTATGGATGGTCAATTTGATCAAGCCGAACAATTCGCCAATGAGGCCGTCCAGATTGGACGGCAAACGCACGGCAAGCATGTTGAGGGCGTTTTTGGCGTCCAGATGTTCACCATTCGCCGCGAACAAAGCCGCCTGCATGAGGTCGCGCCAGTCATCAAACAGCTCATGTCCGAAAGCCCCGAGGACCAAACCTGGAAACCCGGCTTCGGTCTGATTGCAGCGGAGCTGGGCTATGCCGAAGCCGCTGAGCGTATCCTGAATGAATTGGCGGAAAGCGGGTTCGCCCTGCCGCCGGACGCGATGTATTCCACCACGCTATCGTATTTGGCCGATATCTGTGTAGAGGTCCAAAACAGAGATCACGCCCAAACTCTGTTTGACTTGTTGAAACCGTTCGAAGATCTGACCATCACCGCCGGAGCTACGACAGTTTGCACGGGATCAGCCGCCCGGCGGCTGGGCAATTTGGCCGCATTGCTTGGGGATTGGCAAGCGGTTGAAAGGCTGTTCACCAAGGCCATCAAGATCGACACCGACATGGCGTGCCCGCCCTGGATCGCCCACAGCAAAGCAGCATACGCTCGGGCTTTGCGCTGCCGTGGTAGTAAGCAGGATTACGATCTGGCCCTGCACCTCGAGGCAGATGCGTTGGCAACAGCCCAGAAATTGAGTATGGTTTCCCTCAGGTCAAGACTCGAAGGGCCTGCGAGTTAAAACCCTGACAACATGCTCTGGGGGGTGCATATGCCAAGGTATATTATCGAACGTAATTTCGCTGAACAGCTGAATCTCAGCGAGGCGGACAAAGCTCATATCAAAGAAATCAATGACGAGACGGGCATTGAGTGGATTTTCTCGTTTCTAAGTGCTGACAAACGCAAAACTTATTGCCTGTACGAAGCACCCGATGAGGAAAGCCTGAGAAAAGCAGCCGAACGGCTGAACGTTCCAGCCGATGTCATTACCCCGGTGGATCAGATCGACCCCGGCATCTTCGCCTAATTCTGTTCAATAGCGCGGCGCGCTGGATCGTCAGTGGCCAGCAGACGCGCATTCTGTGCAATTCAATTGAGGCAGTCAGACAAGAAACCCTCCCTACGCAAGGAAGGTTAAAAGGCATGTTTGACTTAAAGACACTGGATGGCGGTGCGGCCACTGTAGATCAGGCCGCGCTGGATACGCTAAACGCGTCGCTCAGAGGGGGCGTTCACCTGCCCGGCAGCCCTGAATATGACGACGCCCGCACAACCTGGAACAGCGTCGTGGACCGCCGCCCTGGCTTTGTCATCCGCGCCTTCGGGGCCAGCGATGTGCAAAAAGCAGTGAACTTCATCCGCGAGACTGGATTGATCATGTCTGTGCGCTCTGGTGGCCACCAGATTGCCGGGCACGCTGTTGCAGACGATGCGGTTATGCTGGACCTGTCGCAGATGCGTTCGGTGCATGTCGATCCTTTGGCCAGAACCGCGCGCGTGGCACCTGGCGCGGTACTGGGGGACGTGGATCGCGAAACTCAGGCGCATGGCCTGGCGGTTCCGGTCGGCATCAATGGCACAACTGGAATTGCTGGCCTGACCTTGGGCGGCGGGTTCGGTTGGACAACACGCAAATTTGGCATGACCATCGACAATCTGATTTCGGCCGAAGTGGTTACAGCAGACGGTGCCATCGTCCATGCCTCGGCCAATAGCCACCCCGATCTTTTCTGGGCCATCCGAGGAGGGGGCGGCAACTTTGGCGTAGTAACGTCCTTTGAGTTTCAGCTACATCCGCTTGGCCCCGAAGTCCTGTCAGGACTGGTGGTGCACCCGATTGAGGCCGCCCCGGACCTGCTGGCCCAATTCGTTCAAATTGCAGACACAGCGCCGGATGAACTGACGGTTTGGGCCGTAATGCGCATGGCACCTCCCCTACCCTTCCTGCCCCAAGAATGGCATGGGCGCGAAGTTCTGATCTTCGCCGCCTGCTATGCCGGAGCGATGGCGGACGGTGAAGCGGCGATGGCCGAATTGCGCAGCATGGGCGATCCAATTGTGGATGTTATCTCGCCACACGCGTTTGTGGACTGGCAATCCGCGTTTGACCCATTGCTGGCGCCCGGCGCGCGCAACTATTGGAAAAGTCATGATTTCAGCACCCTGACGTCCGACGCGATTTCTGGCCTGCTTGAGGGAATTGCCAACCTACCTGACCCCGCCTCGGAAGTTTTCATCGCCCACGTTGGTGGTGCCATGGCCCGCATACCCGCCGACGCCACCGCTTATCCTGAACGCTCTGCGCATTTTATCATGAACGTGCACAGTCGTTGGGAAGACCCGAACAAGGATGAAGCCTGCATCAATTGGGCCCGTGCACTTTATGATCGGATGACCCCGCATGCCACTGGCAGTGCCTATGTCAACTTCATGCCTGCGGATCAGAGTGAGGCAACGGCCGGTGCCTACGGCGCCAACGGCGACAAACTTGCCGAGGTAAAGCGAAAATACGACCCGAACAATCTGTTCCGGATCAATCATAATATCCAGCCAGCCTGACCGTTGGATCAATCCCGCGCGTCAGGTCACGTTTCGCTGAAATGCTACGATCTGACGCGCAAATTTTCCCGATTTTCCGCCAGCTTTTACACCCTGCAACGCGGTCCGAGAATCCGCCGATGAAATCCCCTCACCGGACGCGATACAGAGTTCGTACAGCAACTCCAGGATTCCACCCAAATCACGTGGAAGCGCAGTTGGCAGGTCAAACATCATTGCTCCCAACGCTTTTTTTATTTCCAGCGTATGTAGATCGGACGTTCCAGCGACTTCGGCCACTCGTTTGGTCCAACGTCGCAAAGGCAGGCCAGCACTAAAAACAAGAGAATGCGCAGCAGAACCAAAAACACTCGGTTCAAATTGCTGCTGCGCAATCAACGTAGCCATTGCATCAATTGTGGTCGTTCCGATGCCCTCATCCGCGCTGGCCAGATACCAAGCAAGCATGGCATGAGCCATCTGTCCGGGCTTAGGATCGGGCCGGAACAGCGGGTCCAGAAACATCAGACAGTGATGGTTCGTCAGTTTTTGATCAAGTTCCAGTTCGAAAATTCCGGCTGAAAAGAACAACTCGGAATGAGCTGGTCGGATCAGGCCAACCCAAGGGTTTAGATGCGTCATCCAACTGGCACCTGGGTCGGCTCCGTATGTGTGCTCGAATTTTGACGGCAACGCAAAACCCAACGTGGCATCCACGTTCGCGGGGATTGGTGGGTTCACACTCAGTTTGGGCCGAGGCCAGACATAAGGCTCGATCCGCCGAATATCTGCATGAAAGCCATAGTTGGCCGGCACACCCAAACCGGGGATGGGTTCGCCAACCATCTTTTGAATAGAGGAATCCGCGCGCAGTGGAGCGGTCGAGGACCAGGCAATTGTCCATAACTGCTTATCTGTTTCAGGCGCAATATTGGCCCCCAGCGTATAGGCCAAGGCGCGCTCGGCCTCACTCTGTGGCATGAAACCATTCAGAGCAATGTCTCGCCCTTCGGGTGCAAGGCGCATCAATGCCAGTTTAAAGTCAGCATCACCGGTTTGAACGCCAAGATTTCGATAGTGCTGCAACCGATCAATTAGTTTGCTTGCGGCGAGATACCCGCGATTGTCCGTGGGCGCTGACAACATAGGAACCGCAAAGCCACGCCGCACGAAACCCAACAGTTCCTTGGCCCGCGCTGCGAACATCCCCTCAAAACTATTCCGCTCGACCGTAAGCGGCACATGCCCGTGATAGCGGGGCACTAGAAAGGATTGCATTTCGGTGTCGAAATCCGTTCCGTTGGCCCATGCCAAAGCCGTTGCCAAAACGGATCTTTCAAACGTCCCGGATGTATTGAACGCATTGTCCAACGCGCGTTTTTGCAACTGGGCAGCCCGCTTTGCCAGCGGCGACAATAATAACTGCGCGGTCGCACCAAACCGTACCACTCCGTCATAGGCGCGCTCAATCAGAAACGGATCATCGGGGTTTTCCAATAGCTCCAGAAAAACCGCCGCCGCCTCCTCGGCCGATGTGACGGGTTCAATGGCCGCCAAGGTCGCCAAAGATAAGTCTGGTTGCGGAGGCGACACGACAGAACCAGTTGCCAAAACAATTGGCACCCGTGCCTGCACCGATGGTGCCAACACATCCACATAATCGCGCAACTTGTCCTGAACGTCCGGGGAGTTTTGCTGATTAAGGGTCTCAATTAGATCCAACGCGCGCGCCTGAACATCTGCAGCTTCGGAAATCAGGGCCGAGACAGCCAAAAGGGCGATTTCAGACGCCCTTTCAGGATTGCGTTTGGCGCAGGATTTCAGCAATTGCAAAGCCGTATTGGCACTTGTTTTCTGTCGGCTTTGCAATGCAGGCTCGATAGAAGACATCAGGGCATCAGGGTCTATTACGTGTTTTTTATCAATTTGCTTCAATATCTTGAGCGCAAAGGCCACGGTTGGTGGCACCGCACTGGTAAGCAGATCAAGGTATCGCGTCACTCGGTCGTGCATTTCTGCATCCGAGGGGCAAAGCTCAGTATGAAACCGTGAATACCAGCCAGCCCGAAACTGACCAAAATCCCGCTCCAGCGCATCCAGAGAGGTATCTAACGCACGGCTTCGATCCAAGGTGCCATCTTGGCACAACCCTATCAGGACTTCCGTCCAAGATGCTCCCGGACCACAGTATTTATCATGCGCAGCAAGGCTGAGGTCTCCGCCGCCTTCGACTTCAAAAAAGCGCCAGACGTCCTGATTTAGGAATTGCGCGCGCGCCTGCGACGGCACCGCTGCTTCTTGCGCGTAGTAGCCCAGAATGTACGCCTCGGTTTGCGGAATATTGCACAACCCTTCGTGACTCAACGCATGGATCGTTTGGATCAGGCGGGGGTTGTCTTCGACTGCAGCCTCGGCCCAAGCATCCATCCAGCTAAGCTTGAGAGCGCGGAAAACGTCTGCCAACGGAACCGTGCGCGGCAGAATTTGCCAATCTCCGCATTTGTACTCCGAGGGGCGCGCGGTCGCCAGAACGGCGACCCCCAAGGCCTCGCCATCTTTCGCAATATCAGGGAACCGTTTCTTTCCGTTGAACTGACTATCCCAGTAAGCTTTTTCATAGGCCTTCTGCGTTTTCAAAGCGGTGGGCGCAAAGGCGCGACGGTCAGCTTCAGGTATCGCCGCAAGGACTTTTAGAACCTTGGATGCGCGCTTGGTTGTTATCAGCTTCAAGAACTCTGCGTCCGTCATTCTGAATGCTCCAACGCTATTTCCACGGCCAGAATATGCTTGCATGGACCTCGCGTGCTTTTGTTCTTGGAATACCATGGGCAGGTGCAACTGGGACCGTCATCATCAAATCGAACACGATGCACGACGGCATCGCTAATCACATCTACCCCGTCCTGCAGAAGTGTTACCGCGTTTTGATCAACCAGCTTGCGGGCAGCCTCAAGGCGCGGGTTCATTGCATGCACCCTGCCCATATCAAAGGGCAAAACGCGATGAAACCAGGCAGACTGGGTCAGATCAAACCCGACAAGACCTGATGACGCCAGATGCGACATAGCGATGTTCAGTTGATCGCCGGATAGGTCGCCACTCTGCGCGAGCGACGGCAAATCCAACTCGTCCTGCCAATTCAACTGGGCGCGCAATGCGGCTACATCAACATCTTCTTGCGCTAGATCGTATAGCAGCCGCCCGTCACCCGAGAAGCCACGCCAGGGTTCGGCATTCACAACCAGACATAATCTTTGAGACCCAAAGTCCAGCACCCAGGCCGAGCTTTGCAAAGCCGCATTGCCATAAACATGCAGAGCCCTGGCCTTACCGACCAGGGATTCCAACACCCGCAGACGATGCCCGCCGCGCAGCAGTACACTATTGTCAACGGGACGCGCTGATGTACGCGCGTTGTTACCGACGCGCCGCACCCAAACCTGATGGCCAGACTTAGAACGCGGCAAGCTGCGCATAAACCTTTGCGCCGATACGGTCGGCAGCGAGAACACGCGTTCCATGCCTGAAAGATGAGCCTGCACCTCGGCAAAGCCTTTTACCCACCGCACAGGCAACGGGACCTTACGCTCGGTGACGACACCCTTCTCATGAGATAAGCCGACCTTATCTGACCCGATGGTGATCTCTAGTCGGCTATCGACCTTGGTTTGCGCAAGCAAGGCGCGCAGCTCTGACCCGAAGTCTACATTGGTGGTACCTTTACTGCAGCGCTCGATCTCAAGCGCATCATCATCGATGTCCAGCCGAATATATGCGCTGCAACAGGCCGAAAAACCTTCGAACCTCACGGTGCTCCTGCCAACGGTGGCAACCGGGTCTGCCTCGCGCAAGATCCGAGACAGCATTGAAGGTGGCGCATAGAACCGTGAACCGACGATTTCAGAAACTGCCCGCAAAGATTTAGCGGTTACATCGGGCGTTTTTGCGAAAGCAGTCAGGTAAACTTGTGGTCTGCCCTCACTTGCCTGGTCCGTTGCCAGAAACAACATGTGCCTGTTGTTTTGTCCGGTCAGAGACGATCGTCTGACGTAGCTGTAAACGTGGTCAATTCCGCTCATTCACGAACTCTCTCGTCCAATCGCATGGAAACATCGGCCGCAGTCAAAAATGCCCAAAATATTCAAAAAATCATTGGTGCAAACAAACACCGAGAAATTGTCAATAATTTGTCTCACGCACTAATCTGCACGAAAAGGGAAATGGGCATTTGGCTCGAATGTTCCAGAGAGGTTTTGTCTGGCGCATCCAAATGGCCGGCCGGGTTTCGATGTGCCGCTTTCATTTCTTACTTCTTCGGCGGAATCCAGTTTGAATTCGGCGTAATTTGGCGCATACGTTTTAGTTACGGAATCGTTGATTGACGAACCAGTTCATTTCTTTAATCCACCAGTTCTCGCTTTTTTCGGCATTGCGGCATAAACTGAAAACAACCGCCCGGAAAGAGCACAATAGCCGCTGTTAACACCAAAGGCCCTGTTCGTGAACACTCTAAACCGCATGATGCCGCCCCGCCATGAACTACGTAAGGTGCGCAATCAAGGAATAACCTTTCTGGCCCTGGCGTTCCTGTTCAGTATCTTCGTCAACTTGCTGATGCTGACCGGGCCTTTGTTCATGCTGCAGGTCTATGACCGAGTGCTGAGTTCGCGGTCAGTCGAAACACTTACAGCATTGTTTTTGCTGGTCATGCTGCTCTATGGCCTGATGGCAATGCTGGATTTTGCCCGTGGACGCATCGTTGCACGGTTTGGAGCCCGTTTTCAGTCGCAGCTGGACGAACGCGTGTTTGACGCCACTATGCGGCGCGCATTGCTTCCAAAGGCGCGGTCCGCACCAGCGACTGGACTACGCGATCTGGAAGCCATTCAAAATTTGTGTTCCTCACCGGTTTTGTTGGCCGTAATGGATATTCCTTGGACACCGGTCTTTTTGGCCGCGATTTTTCTGTTTCATCCGTTGCTTGGCTGGCTGGCCGTCGCGGGTGGTCTCGTGCTGATCCTGATCGCCTTGTTGAACCAACGATTGACGCATCGCAAGGTGGCATCGGCACAACGGGCATCAGCCCAAGCCAACGCTTTTTCCGAGCGGGCCAGACAAGCTGCCGAAGTTGTTCGTTCGCAAGGAATGCAAGCGGACATCACTCATCGCTGGCAAAAGCAGAGAACCGACGCGCTGAGCCAAACTATCGCCACCAGTGACTGGACCGGCAGCTTTACTTCATTGACCAAGTCAATGCGGCTGTTTTTGCAATCTGCGATGCTGGCGCTCGGCGCATGGCTTGTATTGCGCAACGAAATGACCCCTGGGGCGATGATTGCCGGATCGATCCTGCTGGGGCGGGCGCTTGCGCCGGTTGAACAGGCGGTCGGCCAATGGGGAATGGTGCAAAGAGCCCGAACCGCCTGGACTTCATTGAACCAGTTTCTGGATGCTACACCACCCGAAGCCCCGCGCACCAAACTGCCTGTACCCAAGGGCCAGCTTACTGCAAAAGAGTTGACCGTAATTCCGCCAGGTGCCAGCAAGCCGACGCTGCGCAACGTCACATTGCGCCTTGAGCCGGGCAAGGCCCTCGGCGTGATCGGCAAGAGCGGATCTGGAAAGTCCACACTGGCCAAGGCACTTTTGGGCCTTTGGCAACCCGCTGCCGGAGAAATCAGGTTAGGTGGCGCGACATTGGATCAATATGACCCGACGGATTTGGGTCAACATATCGGCTACTTGCCGCAAGAGGTCACTCTGTTCAACGGGACAGTGGCTGAAAACATTGCCCGCATGTCAGAACACCCCGACCCCGAGGCCGTTGTCGCAGCAGCTAAAAAAGCCAACGCACACGAGTTGATCCTGTCGCTGAGCAAAGGTTACGACACGTTTCTGGAGGGCAATGACAGTCAGCTATCCGGCGGCCAAAAGCAACGTATTGCACTGGCCCGTGCGCTTTATGGCGACCCGGTTCTGCTCATTCTCGACGAGCCCAACTCGGCGCTGGATGCCGATGGGACCGAAGCGCTGAACGCGGCTGTGCGCGGGCTGAAAATGGCTGGCAAAGCGGCCATCATCATGACGCATCGCCCGCAGGCGATCTCGGAATGTGACGATCTGGCGGTAGTCGAAAAAGGCCAGGTCGTGAAAACCGGAAGCCGAGATGAGGTATTGGGCGCAATGGTTCAGAACGCCAGCGCAATCAAACGTGGCCTTAGTCAGGTGAAAAAAGATGCAGGATAATGCGGATAACAATATGCGCCCCGTATGGCACATCACTATTCCGGCTATCGTTGGCTTTACAGCGCTGGCAATATTGATTGGCGGGTTGGGTGTTTGGGCAGTCCAGACGCGTCTGGCTGGGGCCATCATTTCGCAGGGAAACATCGAAGTTCAAAGCAACCGACAAGTGATCGAACACCCGGACGGAGGTGTCGTGGGTGAAATTTTCGTCCGCGACGGTGATCTTGTTGCTGACGGTGAATTGCTGGTGCGTCTGGACGATACGTTCCTGTCCTCGGAAAAAGCCATCGTTGAATCTCAGCTTTTTGAGTTGATGGCGCGCAAAGTCCGGCTGGAAGCCGAGCGCGACGGCGGCGGTTTGGAAACTGTGGTGCCTCAGTTGGCCGCGCTTCAAGAGCAGGAAAGCATCGATCCTGAGCTGATTGCCGGGCAAAGGCGTTTGTTTGAGGCGCGCCTGGACACCATGAACCAGCAAATCGAGCAACTGGGAAAACAGCGAGACCAGATTGAGGACGAAATCAAGGGCACCGAAGCTCAGCTGGTGTCTTTGCGTCGCCAGGTCGAACTCATTCAGGATGAGCTGAAGGATCAACAAAGCTTGCTTTCTCGCGGCCTCACCTCTGCCAGCCGCGTATCTGCTCTGCAGAGAGAAGACGCCAACCTGACTGGTCAAATTGGCCAGTTGGAATCCACCATCGCGCGTCTGACAGGCCAGATCGCCGCCACCGAAATTGAAATTGTCGAATTATCCGCGACGCGACGCGAACAGGCGATTACCGAGTTGCGGGATGTGCAAGCGCGGATCTCAGAACTGGCCGAGCGCCGTCTAACGTTGAATGTAAGACTTTCGCGGTTGGATATTCGATCACCTGTCGCGGGAACGGTTTACGGAAGTCAGGTCTTTGCGCTGCAATCGGTGATCCAGCCAGCGGAACCAATGATGTATATCGTTCCTCAGGATACCCCCCTATTGGTGGCCGCACGCGTGGATGCTATTCATGTGGATCAGCTGCATATCGGTCAGCCAGTATCCTTGCGCTTTCCGGCCTTCAACCAGCGTGAAACGCCCGAGATTGATGGCCGAGTGATCACGGTTTCAGCGGATACGTTCACAGACGATGCCACAGGACAAACCTTCTATCGCGCCGAGGTCATTCCCGAAGACAACCAGATTGAGCGTCTGAACGGGCAGCCGTTGCTGCCGGGCATGCCTGTGGAAACCATGATCAAGACCGACGAAAGAACTCCGCTATCTTACTTAGTCAAACCGTTGACTGACTACTTCAACAGGGCCTTCCGCGAGTAATCAGAAAGCCACTCTCAGACCTGGTACTAATTTCCCAAAAGGGTGGTGTCGAAGACGACACCACTCGGGATTTCTCCCAGTGCAGTCCCCGTTGACCGTACCCAACCCGTATTTCAAGCCCAGATGCGCGATTGCAAAAACCAGCTGGGTTAATCCTGCCTCCTGACCTTAGAACTCCCGACGCAATTCGAAAAATTTGAGGGTTCTAATCTGTTGATCAAATTTGATCGTCAACTTACTGCCACTCAACATCTCCGAGGAATATATATCCGGCACCGTAAATGGTCTTGATCAGGCGCGGGTTTTTTGGATCTTCCCCCAGTTTCGTACGCAAGCGCGAGATACGTACATCCATGGCGCGATCAAAACTTTCACCAGCGGCGCCGCCAAAAGTTTCTTGCATCTGCGCACGGCTGATCAGGCGTTTCGGGCTTTCCAGAAACAGGCGTAAAACCTCACCTTCAGCGTGGCTGAACGGAAATTCCTCTCCACTGCCATCCACGAGAACATAGCGATCAAAATACGCCGTCCAACCGTTGAAGTGGGCCACTTCTAATTGTGGGGCCTGTGTTCGTGGTGACCTTAGCCTGGCACGAATTCGGGCTACCACCTCGGCCGGGTCAAACGGCTTGGTGATATAGTCATCCGCCCCAAGCTCTAGCCCGGTAACGCGATCCTGCACCTGCGCGCGACCGGAAATAATGATAACCGCGGCGCCCTGCTCCAGCGCCAAACGATGAACAAGCGCCAACCCGTCGGTGTCTGGTAGGGAAAGGTCAACCAGGCATACATCCGGTGTCACCCTTTTCAGCGCGGCTTCGAATTCCCGCGCCCTGGCAAAACTCTGGGTGCGAAAACCAGCTTCTTCCAAAGCATCAGTCAAAACACGCCGAATTTCGGGCTCATCGTCGACAATGGTAACCAGCGGTTGGTTCATCAGGCAGCCTCGTTTCGGATCAGAGAGGACAATTGCGCGCGCGTGAACGGCTTGCGCAGCACTGGCGCAAGTGTCAGTGCTTGCTGGTGCAACGGGTCGGAATATGGCAGAGACGTCATCAGCAAACAGGGCAACCCCGGCTTAAGTTTGGCCAAAAGGTCCAGCCCCGTGCCCTGCCCTTCCAGACGAATATCCGACAGCACAAAAGCGATTTCGTCGATATTGTCTGTCAGCGCCAAAGCCTCACCGACCGAAATTGCTTCGACCACAGAGTACCCTAGCTCAATGAGCATATCACGAAACTGCCCGCGTAATTTGTCGCTGTCTTCGACCAACAACACCAAGCCTTCCTGCATAGGTGGTGCCGGGCGATAGGGTAATCTCATAGCCACAGTCGCGCCCGAAGGGGTGTTGCGCAGGTTCAGATCTCCGCCAGCAAGCTTTACGGTGTCATAGACCATCGGCAGACCCAACCCGGAGCCTTTGCTGCCCTTGGTGGTAAAGAAGGGGTTCAGTGCCTTTTCCAGACCTTCCGTGGAAAAGCCCGGGCCAGTGTCGGACACCCCGATCTCAATCCAAATGTCGCCGATTTTATGTGCGCTGATCGTGATCTGCCCGAACCCACCACATGCATCTCGGGCATTCAGAACCAGGTTCAACAAGGCATCCTGAAGCATGCCAGGGTCCAACATCAGTGCTTCGTTCGGCAGCGTATTCACCACGGACAGTCCAACACCACGCGGTAAGGATGGAGACGCGAGTACACGCAGATCCTCTAACAAACCGCGCATATCGGTCGCTTTCGGCTGCAGCGTCCGATTGCCCGTCATATCAGCGATCCGGTTCAGCAACTGCCCACCCCGTCGTGCGGTTTGCTGGGTGGCCGCCACAAGCTCTTGCGCGTCCTTAGGTAAGTTCATTTTTTCCAACCGGGACTGCATGCCCAGAATAATCGTCAGCAGGTTCGAGAAATCATGCGCCAAACCGCTGGTCATCTGAGCGGCCATCTCGCGGCGCCGGGTTTGTTGCAACGCAACGCGCGCCTGCGTTTCCTCGGTGATATCCACCGACATCACGTAGACGCCCCCCTCGCCATCCGGGGAAAACGAGACACGAATACGGCGGGAATCCTGATCCTCGGTGAACTCAAAAACCGAGGTTTCGCCGCCGTAGGCTTTTTGCAAGTGAGGCTCGACACGTGCGAAAGCCGCAGCCCCCAGTGCCTCGGATATATGCATTCCCAGGATTTCGGACGGACGACCGGGCATGACAGAACTGAGCCTGCGGTTCGAATAATCGTACCGCCCGTCACGGTCCAGATGAGCAATATGCGCCGGCATCATCTCGGTGGTCATGCGCGTGCGAGCTTCGATCTCGGTCAGCTGGCGCTTGGCCTCTTCCAGGGCCGTGTTGGTGGCAGCAAGTTTGCGATTGGCGCCTGACAACTCTTCGGCCCGATCCAGCAATTGGTCAGACAGCTCTTCGGACCGGGCGCGCAGCAATGCTTCGGCCTGTTTGGTGTTGGTGATATCGGTATAGACCGAAACCCACCCCCCTTTGGGCAATGGGGCCCCTTCAACCGAAATCACACTTCCGTTGGCGCGAACACGTTCCATATAGTGAGGTTCGAACGCAAGCGCTTGCCGGACTCGCAGGTCAACGGCGTCTTCGACATCAATATCTGTGCCGTATTCACCATGGCTGGCCAGATAGCGGATCGTTTCGCTGAACGCCGCGCCGGGCTGTACCAATTCATCCGGCAATTCGAACATATCCTGAAAGCGGCGATTGCTGACCACCAGCCGCAATTGGCTATCATAGATCGACAAAGCTTGACCGATCAGGTTCAGACCCGCAGTCGTCATCGCCTTTATCTGCTGTTCAGTAATGTCCAAATTAGCCCTCCCCGTGATCCATGCGTAGCATCGGATACCTCACAGGTGTAGGGGGCACAGACGCGACAGATTATGCCGGATAGCGCGGTTTGGGTTTTGCGCCCTCGGGCGTCAACGAATACAGAGACAACGTGTGATCCATGTTGCGCATCCGGTGCCGCAACATCTGCCGCCCCAAACGCGCCAGATCTGGCGCGTATTCGGGGTCTGTGGCGACGTTCTCCAACTCTCCCTTCCCTTGATGGTCGAACAGGATTGGTGGCAAGTCAGCGGCAAATTCAACCAGCGTAAAGCGGTCATCCCGCAGAATGCTAAGGCACGAGTCGCTATTGCCTGTACCCAGTTGCTGCTGCCATGGCGTCGGGTTTTGCGGCTCTGAAAAGTCCAACTCACTGAATGAATAACTCCGCCAGTCCTTTGGCACCTGCCCCTGCAGCAAAGGCATCAGTGACCGCCCGTCCATTGAATTCGGAACCTCTCGCCCGACCCATTCCAGGATCGTCGGAGTGATGTCGATGGACTCGGTCGGCGCAGACACCACCGTACCGGCCCGCGCCTGATTGCCCGGCATACGGATCATCAGCGGCGTGTGGTAGGCGGCATCATAGACCGTCATCTTGCCCCAGCTATGACGATCGCCCAGCATCTCGCCGTGGTCAGCGGTAATCACCAGAAGGGTATCGTCGCACTGACCACTGTCCTTAAGAAACTGGATGACGCGACCAACGTGATGATCCACTTCGTTTGCCAACCCCAGATACACCGCGCGCAGGGCTTGTATGTTCTCGGGTGTTGGATCGACAGCATCAAAGCCTTCGACAAAATCTGCGGCTGTCTGATTGTCCATCGCCGGACCAAAGAACGGGTGCATTGCCCGTTCTGCCGATGCCTCATCAAAACCAGACGGCAAAGGCAATGCGGCCGGGTCGTACATGTCGTTGTAGGGCGCAGGGGCCACCAGCGGGGGATGTGGTCGGATATAGGTCAGATGGGCGAACCAATTTTGGCCCTTGAACGGCGCAATGTTCGATAGAAACGCGTCTGTCAGGAACGCAGTGTCGCTGTCTTCGGCACGATATAGGGCAGGATCGTTCAGGCGTGGCGTCGCGCCGGCTTCGGAAGCTGGTTTGTATAAGTCCCAGTAGTTGTCGAACGCATAACCTTTCTGCATCAGGTGCCCGCGCCAGGGGTAGGACTCCTCAAGCCGCATCTCGATCACTTCGTGAAACCCGACCATAGGGTTTTCGTAGGACTTCAAAAGCGGATCGCCCGCATCGTGCACTCGCGGATCGGCGGCAGTATCGGTGTACCCAAACAACATAGGAAGATAGCCGGCCTTGCGCATCTCGGTCGCGATATTGGGAATGTCGTGCCGCAGGGGTGTGCCATTGCGCACCGATCTGTGGTTCATCGCGTATTGCCCTGTCAGGATCGATGCGCGTGAGGGGCCGCACGGATTGGTGACCGAGAAGTGGCGATCAAAACTGACCGCCTCTTCCCTGAAAGCACGCAGGTTGGGCAGGTCGACATGGGCGGCAAAAGCACCGTTCAGGCAATCTGCCCGCAATTGGTCAATGATGATGAAAAGAACATTTCCGGCGTGCTTCATTTTTCTAACCCTGATTCCACCGAGGTGTTTCAGAATCGAACTCTGTAGCGGTTCCGCAGTCCCGGCAAGCGGTTCTTAGACCTGTTAAATGCTCAGGCTTAATAGAAGTTTCCGAACAACAAATGACCTTGTTAACCAAACTTGGGCACGGCGGCCAATCTCGTCCCTGAAATTGTCACACCCTTGCTATGGTACGGTGCCAAATGCCGTGCCCGCGCAAAAATCCGTTGCAGGTCAATACGGTTTCACATCACATACGGCCATGACGCAGCCCATGATACATTCGGACCATGACGCCGACGGCGTCTGCCTGCGGATTTCGGGCGAAATGCTGACCCAATCTTTGAGTGCCGTGGAACAGGCATTTGCAGCGGTTAAGCCTCAAGGTGGCAATATCACGTTTGACCTTTCCGGGGTCGAAGCGTTGGATACCAGCGGAGCTTGGCTGATCGCCGATCTGGCACGGCGCGTCCGCGCCGGGGGTGCTGAAGTAACGTATGAAGGGCTGAAACCGGCCCATTCCGCCCTGCTAAAAACAGTTGCGGAAAACATGCCGGACGAGCCGGGGGTAGTGTCCGAACAACGCGGATTTGTCGATTGGGTCGCGAGCATCGGCGCGCGTACGGTCGGCGCGTGGAATGACACCCTTTCTATGCTGGGGTTTCTGGGCTTAACGCTTCATCGGCTTGCCAGAACCATCGTGATGCCGTGGCGGCTGCGTAGGGCCGCCTTGGTATCCCAGATGGAAGAAGTCGGCTTCAAGGCCATCCCAATCGTCGCCTTGATGGGCTTTCTGATCGGCGTTGTGTTGGCGTTCCAAGGTGCCACTCAGCTGAAACAGTTCGGGGCCGAGATTTTCGTGGTCGAACTGATCTCGATCTCTGTTCTTCGCGAATTGGGGATTTTGCTGACCGCCATCATCGTTGCCGGCCGGTCCGGGTCGGCGTTCACTGCATCAATCGGGTCGATGAAGGTTCAGGAAGAGATCGATGCCATGCGCACGCTTGGTTTGGACCCGATCGAAGTTCTGGTGATCCCACGCGTCGTGGCCCTGCTGATCATGTTGCCGATCCTCGGCTTCATCGCCGATATCTCGGCCTTGATCGGCGGCGGGTTGATGAGTTGGATCGACCTTGACGTCAGCCCCGGCATGTTCGCCACCCGACTGAAAGAAAACACCGGCATATGGCAATTTGCGATCGGTATGATCAAAGCACCGTTCTTTGCGCTGGTAATCGGCGTCATCGCCTGTTGGCAGGCGATGCAGGTCAAAGGCTCTGCTCAAAGCGTAGGACAAAGGACAACGGCTTCGGTAGTACAGTCGATCTTTATGGTGATCGCGCTGGACGCACTGTTCTCGATCTTCTTTTCGGTGTTGGAGGTCTGACGTGGACGGAGTCGTTCTGCAAAAGACCTCGGAGACAGGCACACAGCGCGAGGCGGTGATCCGTGTTCGTAACCTCACCAATCAGTTTGGGCCGCAGGTCGTCCATCAGAACCTTGACCTGGATGTTTGGCGCGGTGAGGTGCTGGGCATCGTAGGCGGATCGGGCACTGGTAAGTCGGTCCTGCTCCGCACAATTGTCGGCCTGAACAAGCCTGCTTCGGGCAGCATCGAAGTGCTGGGCGTCGATGTATTGAATGGACCCGAGCAAGAGCGACGTCGCATCGAAAAACGTTGGGGCGTCGCGTTTCAGGACGGTGCTTTGTTCTCTTCCTTGACGGTGCTGCAGAACGTGATGGCTCCGCTGCGTGAACACACCGGTATCAGCGAAAACCTGATGCAGGCACTAGGGAGCCTGAAAATTAGCCTCGTCGGTTTGCCGCAACTGAGCTGTGGCAAGTTTCCGTCCGAGTTATCAGGCGGCATGCGCAAACGTGCTGCACTGGCCCGTGCGCTGGCACTGGACCCGGAAATTGTATTTCTGGACGAGCCCACGGCCGGTCTCGACCCCATAGGGGCTGCCGCCTATGACGAGTTGATCGGCGAGTTGCAGCATGCTCTTGGTTTGACCGTTTTCATGGTCACACATGACCTCGACAGCCTCTACGCCATATGCGACCGGGTCGCAGTGCTTGCGGAAAAACGGGTTCTGGTTGAAGGACCGATTGAAGAAATGACCAAAGTCGATCATCCTTGGGTGCAGGGATACTTCACCGGCCCCCGGGCACGCGCTGCGCAAGAGAAGGGGCAGGACAGGTAGAGGCCATGGAAACCCGAGCGAACTATATCCTGATCGGCGCATTCACCCTTGCGGGCATCCTTGGGGCGTTTGGCTTTTTCCTGTGGCTGGCGAAATTCGAAGTCTCGCGGCAGTACGCTTATTACGACGTGCTTTTCGACAATGTCTCGGGCCTGTCTGCGGCCGGTGGGGTCAGCTATAACGGCCTTCCGGTGGGTCAGGTGATCTCGTTGCAGTTGGATGACAATGATCCGTCCAAAGTAAGGGTCAAGCTTGAGGTCGACGCCGATATCCCTGTGACCGAAGAGACGATTGCACAGTTGCAATCTCTTGGTGTGACTGGGGTCAGCTATGTGGAACTGTCCGGCGGATCAAGCAGCGGAACGCGGCTGCCTCAGAACAGTGTGATCAAAAGCAAACGCAGCGCCATCCAGTCACTGTTTGAAGGCGCTCCGAAAGTGCTGGATGAGGCTGTCACACTGCTGGAAAACCTCAACGCAGTGGTCGACGACAAGAACCGCCAATATGTCAGCGACATCCTCGACAACCTTGCCTCGGCTTCGGGTAAGCTTGAGAATACGCTTTCGGATTTTGAAACACTGTCCTCGGATCTGGGCGGGGCGGCCAAGAAAATCGCTGATTTTACAGACGGGTTAGACACGCTGGTGGCGTCTGCTGAAACGACGCTGAACACGGGAACAGACACCCTGAAAAGCGTAAAAACTGCGTCTGAATCTGCAACCGCCGCATTGGACACCGCCAAGACCGCGATTGAAAACGCGGATCGCGTGATTCAGGACGACGTGAAACCGTTCATCGACCGCGCCTCGACCCTGGCTGAAAATCTGAACGGGCTGACGGATGAGGCCGAAGTGTCTCTGGCGACGATTTCCGAAACCTTCGTGAACGCCAATGAAACACTTGGGTCGATCACCGGTACGATGGAAACCGCAAATGACACCCTGGCCTCGGCAGAGCGCGCCTTTGACTCGGCCAACAAAGTCATAAACGACGATGTCGGCGCTGTGATGGAGGACATCAGTTCAGCTGCGAACGAAGTGGCGAGCACGGTGAAGAACGTCACCGAACGGCTGGACGACATCTCGGCCGATATCCTCAGCGCATCGCAATCCGCGTCCGAACTGTTGGGCACCATCGACGGCATCGTGCAGAACAACCGTCGCCAGGTGTCTGATTTTCTGCGGGTCGGCCTGCCCCAATTCACGCGCTTTGTCGAAGAGTCGCAGCGGCTGGTCATCAGTCTGGACCGGTTGGTGGACAAGGTCGAACGTGACCCCGCGCGCTTCCTACTTGGAACCCAGGCATCGGAGTTTCGCCAATGATCAGGTTTATTGTTTTGGCGGTGGCACTGGTGTCGCTTAGCGGCTGCACGGGCTTGGGCACACTGCGGCAGGCATCCAAGCCAAATGACCTGTATCTGCTAACCCCGAAAAGCACCTTTTCAACCTCACTTCCGCGCGTTCAAAAACAGATCGTGGTGCAGGAGCCGACGGCCACGGCCGCAGTCAACACTGATCAGATTGCGATCCAGCCCACGCCTCTGCAGGTCCAGTACCTGCCCCGCGCGCGTTGGGTGGACCGAGCGCCACTGATCGTGCAAGCACTGCTGGTGGAAAGCTATGAGAACAGCGGCAAGGTTGCAGCTGTCGGCCGTTCAACCGTCGGTCTAAGAGCGGACTACGTCATCGTACCGGATCTACGGGAATTTCAAGGGCTGGCGATCACCAACCCAGATGGTTCGCAGACCATCCGCGTCGAAGTGCGTATGAACATCAAGATCATCGACGAGTATGAGGACAAGATCATCGCCTCGGATTCATTCCGCGAATTCGTGGTTGCCGCCAGCGACAAGACCCCCGATCTGGTTAAGGCTTTTGACGACGCGTTAGGCAAAACCATGCGGGATGCGGTGGAATGGAGTGTGCGAAAGATCAACACCCACGCCGCCAACAATCCCAGACAGTTCTAAGCTGTGAAAATGGACGCCGTCGTATGACAGCGCCCCATCTTACTGAGCCAGCGTTTCAGCCAATCGCATTAGGGTGACGGCTTCGGCGCGATATCCAAATGGGTCCTGCCCTTTCGCTGAATTGGCCAGCGCGATTGCATCTTCATAAGACCAAGACCCCAGATATTCCCCGCCACGCAGCAGTTGCCCAAACCCGGCAATCGCGTAGGAGAACTGCACATCCTCGGATGCAGCGCCCTGATCGGGTAGGATTCGCTCTTCGATCAGTCGGCTTGTTGTCGCGCCGGGCTGTTTGTAGCGCAGTTTTAAGTACCCGATCTCGTCCGTCTCCTCTGTTGTTACTTGTTCGGCATAGCGCAGAGGGCCATTACGGATAGCGTCCGAACCAACCGGTGTGACTTCGTAGATCGCCGTGACTGTATGACCCGCACCGATATCCCCTGCATCCACCTTGTCATTCGCAAAGTCCTCACGTCTCAGGGCGCGGGTTTCATATCCGATCAGACGGTATTCAGCGATCTGGGCAGGGTTGAATTCGACCTGTATTTTGACGTCATTGGCAATTGGGAACAGCGCCCCGGTCAACTGATCGACCAGCACTTTGCGCGCCTCGCCCAAGGTGTCGATATAGGCAGCCTGCCCGTTTCCGTTCTGTGCCAGCGCCTGCATGGTGGCGTCATCCAGATTGCCACGGCCAAAACCCAGAACGCTTAGAAACGTGCCGCTATTACGTTTGCGGGCAATGAAATCTTTCAAGGCGTCGGGGTCCGACAGGCCAACATTAAAATCACCGTCGGTGGCAAGGATCACGCGGGTGACCTCGTCATCCGCCGCCATGCTTTCGGCGACCTGATAGGCCTGTTGCAGACCCGCTTGCCCAGCGGTGGAACCGCCGGCCTGCAATTGATCCAATGCTGACAGAATCTTAGTCCGCTCTGACGCCGCAGTCGGTTCCAACACCTGCCCCGCGCTGCCTGCGTATGTGACGATTGAGACCTGATCCTTGGGTCGCAGTTCCGACAGCAACAGGCGGAAGGACTGTTTGAGCAGCGGTAACTTGTTCGCGTGTTGCATCGACCCCGACGTGTCAATCAGAAAGACAAGGTTCAAAGGCGGGCGGTCCTCAAACCGGGGCAACGTTCCCTGAATGCTAATATGGACCAGTTGTGTGCCATCGTTCCACGGCGTCGGGGTCACCGTGATCGTCGGACGGAATGGCGTATCTCCCTCGGGCTCGGGATAGTTGTACGGGAAGTAATTCATCATCTCTTCGACCCGCACTGCGTTTTTCGGCGGCAATTGACCCCGCATCAATGAGGACCGGACAATCGAATAAGAGGCCGTATCGACGTCAATCGAGAAGGTCGACACAGGGTCTTCAACCGTAGCTTTCAAAGGGTTTGTATCAGCGTTGGCAAACGCTTCGGTATCCGCTTCTGGCACGAGGCTCGGATCTGATTGGGCTGGGCGTGGCGAAATTGACGGGGCTGCATCAAGCAACGCACCAGAAGCTATTCCTAAACCTGCGCTACTGTCGGCTTCCGAACTGAAAGAGCGTAAACCGGGCGATGAAACCGCTGACGGCTCGGCGACGCGTTCTTCGATGACCAACGGTGCCTCGACCACTGGTTCGGAAACAGCCCCTTGCGGAACGGCGTGTGAAAGGTCGCCATCCTGATCAATCTCGGTTGTTTGCACCTGTGGCTCAGCACGTTTGGTGTTCGGCAGTGAAGTTGGGTTTTTCGCAAAGTCCCAAGTCTGCGGCAGGATCACAACCAAAGCCACGGCGGCAATAGCGGTTGTCGCGGTTAGGGCTCCGCGATGGGATAGGACGTTCAACATCGATTTTGCTCCTTGTGTCAGGCGGGCTATCGGGTCCCGCTTGACAGTCGGACGCATGTCGGCATGCGATCCTTGGGCACGGTCGAAGTTTTTCTGCGCCAGTTCCAGATTTTCCGCCCGGCGTTGCGCGTCCGGCGCGGGTGTTGCGGCCTCCATCAGCGTTTTGAAATCTTCAAGATCGTCTGTCATTCTGCCAGCTCCTCTTGCCGAAGGGCGCGCAAGCGTTTGCGGATTTCCGACATGCGCCACGACACTGTGCCTTCGGACACGCCTAGCACCTCGGCAGCCTCGGCATGAGTCATCTCGTCCTCCAGCGTCAGGGCCAGTGTGTCCTGCAAGTCTTGTGGTAAGGATCGCATGGCCCGTTGCAACCAATCGACCGCTTCAGCAGTTTCCGCGGCTTCGGCACGGCGCATCTGTTCCACATCACCCCATCCTGCAGCGGCGCGATTGTGGCTGGCCTGACGTCGGCGTGAATCTTCGGCGGCGTTGACGACAACCCGGTACAGCCACGTCGTGAACTTGGCCTGCGCACGGAATCCAGCGATTTTGGCGGGCAGCGCCGCGCAGATATCCTGCGTCAGATCCTCGGCCAAATCCGCCCGACCTGTCAGGCGAAATCCCAATCTAAAAATCCGGTCGTAATGACGCGCCAAAAGGGAAGCAAACGCGTCAGCGTCCCCTTTCGCGGCAGCCATGGCCAAATCTTCATCCGACGTTGTCATGCGCATCACGATGGGTATGACGGATCGGAAAGGTCAATCCTTGGCGTCTGATAGAAAAAATCTAAAAATGTTCTGCCGTAGCCAATTTCCAGTCTGTCGCGAACTCCTCGGGTATCGCATCTGTCAGCAAAACACCTTCGTCGAGAAAAGTGTAGAGGTCGGCGTAGGATCGCTCCCTTTCATCCGCCAGACGGCGACGAATATCGCTTGGGCGCAGGTCCGAGACCTTTTCCTTGCCCATCGCCCCTAAAAGTTCGCGGAAACTTTCAAGCGTGGCGTCGTGAAAGCGGTGTACCCGTTTGCGTTTCTGTGGCACGTGCACGGCGCGACCGCGGATCGGGTCTTGTGTGGCCACACCTGAAGGACAGCGGTTTGTGTTGCAATGCAGGGCTTGAATGCACCCCACAGCAAACATCATCGCCCGCGCCGCGTTGCACATATCGGCCCCAAGCGCGAATTTCTCGACCATGTCATAGCCTGTCGCAACCTTGCCCGAGCAGATGATCCGGATCTTGTCACGCAATCCAACGCCGCGCAGACAGTTGTTGACGAAGATCAGCGCCTCGTTCAGCGGCACGCCCAACCGGTTGGTGAATTCCACAGGGGCCGCCCCGGTGCCCCCTTCGGCGCCATCGATGGTGATGAAGTCCGGCAGAATACCGGTTTCTAGCATCGCCTTGCAGATCGCCATGAACTCGGACGGCCGACCGATACACAGTTTGAAACCGATGGGCTTGCCGCCCGACATCTCGCGCAAGTGCTGCACAAAATGCATCAACCCTGTTGGACCCTCGAAGGCTGAGTGGATGGGTGGAGAAATGACATCCTGATGCTCGGGCACTCCGCGAATTTCGGCGATTTCTTTATCTACTTTCGCGGCGGGCAACACCCCGCCATGGGACGGCTTTGCGCCCTGTGACAGCTTGATCTCGATCGCTTTGACCACGTCCTTCTTGGCTTTCTCGGCGAACAAGTCCTTATCGAAACCACCGTCCAGTGTGCGGCATCCAAAATACCCGGTGCCAATCTGCCAGATGATATCTCCACCCTCGGCCAAATGATGCGGAGAGAGACCCCCCTCGCCCGTATTGTGGGCAAAGCCGCCGTCCTTAGCCCCACCGTTCAATGCCCGGATCGCGTTGGCACTAAGTGCTCCGAAACTCATTGCTGAAACGTTTAGGCGCGAAGCATTGTAAGGCTGGGTACACTGCGGCCCGCCCAGCATGATGCGTTCTTCGCTTTCTTCCACGTGTTTGGGGGCAAGAGAATGATTGGCTCTGTGATACCCCACAGTCTGAATGTCGAACTGGGTTCCAAAGGCTTGCGTATCCACCTGCCCTTTGGCACGGGAATAAACGAGGCTGCGAATGATGCGGTTGTAGGGGCGTCCGCTTTCGTTGGTTTCCACAAAATACTGACGGATTTCCGGGCTGACGAATTCCAGCATATACCTGAAATGCCCCAGAACCGGATAGTTGTTCAGCACGTTATGCTTGGTTGTCAGCATGTCATACAGGCCGACGACCGCATAGGGGATCAGAACAACCAGCAGCCAATGGGCCGGAGGCCAAAAAAAACCCCACAGCAACGTCAGAGGCAGGCACACATAGCTGAGAAAGTAATAGAGTCTGCGGACAATCATTTCGTGCTCTCCCAAAGTGGCGGTACCGGCTTAGCGGCAAGCGTGGATCAATTCGACGTTTGGTTGCAAGCGTTTATACCCCGCGTCACAGGGTTATTATATCCCCTGATGGGGGCCTTGGACCCGGTCACGGTTGATCCTTAGGGCGGCAATATGTATGCCAAATCACAGATGTAATTGGGCAGAAAGATAGGACGTGACACAGACCCGACCCGCTGCCCTTATGTTTATTGCCGTTTTTGTGGGCGGCGCTGCCGGGTCGCTGCTGCGTGAGGCTTTCGCGGTGCAGATCCCCGGTGTTCCGATTTTTACGGCTACGTTTGGTATTAACATTATCGCCTGCTTCATCCTCGGATGGCTTTATGCGGTTCGGCACCGTGTGCACGCCCACGTCCTGCATCTTGGCGCAGTTGGGTTCTGCGGAGGGCTGTCGACCTTTTCTTCCTTTGTCGCCGAACTTGAGCGCATGGCCTTGACGAATATCTGGGGCGCCATTTCAGCTGCGACACTGGAAATCGTGATCGGCATCGCGGCCGCCATTTTGGGCGAGGCCATCGGAAGGCGGGTTCACAATTCAGGGTCAGCGGGATGAGCGAGCTTTACCTGCACGCCATGTTCGGGCTTGGAGGTGGGTTGGGGGCAGTATTGCGCCATTGGATCGCGTTGCGCGTCAGGCATGACCTTCCCTTGGCAACCTTGATCGTGAACATTCTGGGCAGCCTGCTGCTGGGCTTGTGGATCGGTTATCTTGGCGGACCGGTCGATTTGGGCGAAGAAGAAAAACGGCTGGTTTTTGGGTTCTGCGGGGGGTTCACGACCTTTTCCAGTTTTGCTTACCAGTCACTGGAACTGCGGCGCGAGCGTACGATTGCGCTGGCCGCAGCGAACATCATGCTCAGCCTGATCTTGTGCTGGTTCGCGCTGTGGCTGGGCTTGTTGTTAATGCGTTAAAGAGCCACGACCGCTTTTAAGTATTCTTATTTCAAGCCTTTAGCAGGTGGCTACATCGGATAAGTGTGCATCCGCACCGCCAGATTTCCCATAATCCACACCGTTCCGAGGATGATAATCAACAAAACGAGCGTTGAAAAAAGGACAAGATCCAAGTCCTCGCGGCTGCTGCGTCGCCGGTCGATATGCAGGAAGTAGACCAGTTGCACAATCAATTGCGCCAACCCCAGTAGTGCGATTGAAAGGTAAACCCCTTTGGTTTCAATCCCGTATTTGTAGGCAATCGTGAAAACGGCGATTGTAAGCAACAATGAACCGCCATAGCCGACGACATACCGGCGGCGTTCCCGCTGATGCATCTCGCTTCGGTTATCCATAGGCCAGCCCTCCGAAATATACGATGGTGATGATGCCGATCCAGATCAGGTCTAGGAAATGCCAGAATAGGGCCAACCGCACGACGCGCGACATCAAAAGATCAGTCAGGCCAAACATCCGCAGCTGGATGCCAAGAACAACCAACCACAAACACCCCGCCGCCACGTGCAACCCATGCAGCGGAACCAAACCGTAAAACGCCGACAAGAAACCGCTGCGCTGTGGGATGCCGCCTTTTTCGGCCATCGCCAAAAAATCGCGGATCTCCAGCACCAGAAAGCAGAGCCCTAGAACCAGTGTCACAAAAAACCAGAATACGATCCGCCATCGGGGCAGGTTGTACTTCAACGCCAACATCGCCAACCCGACGGTCAGGCTACTGGTCAGCAGGATCATAGTTTGGGCGAAAATGCTTGTCAGGTCGAACAGCTCGTGCGGGCCGGGACCGCCTGCCTGCGCGTCGATCATGGTGATATAGATGGCGAACATCAGGCCGAAATAAACCAGGTCGCTCATCAAAAAGACCCAGAAGCCGAAAGTGACAACCTCGCTTGCCTTGTCGGCACTGGCGTGTCGTCGTCCGAGATTCAGACCCGGATAACTGTGCGTCGGTGCGCGCTTCATGTCGTCGCCTCCAGATCAGGGCGGGCCAGGCCGCGGTTTTCTGAAGCGATTTCATGATCGCGATCGACGGCCGTTGAACTATGAACCAGATCCAACCAGGCCTCGTGCTGTTTGCGCACCTCTTCAGCGGGGATGACCTCTTCAATATTCAATCTGAAGGTCCAGAGGATGAAGGACAGCAACATCAACGCTGTCATCAGTACAGCCAACCACCAGATCCACCAGACCAGCGCGAACATCCAAACACCGCTGAGCACACAAAGCAAAAACCCGATGGCAGTATTGCGTGGCATCGAGATGTCTTCGTAGGAATCCGGCGTCGGATAGGCGTCACCCCGCTCCTTTGCGGCCGCGAAATTATCCCTGTCCGTAACCTGCGGAATGATAGCAAAGTTGTAGGGTGGTGGAGGCGCCGGGATCGACCATTCCAAAGTGCGGGCATCCCAAGGATCACCAACCGGTACACGGGTTTTATCGCGGTCGCGGATGCTGACCCAAAGTTGAACGACCACCGACAACAGGGCCATCAGGATCACCAGCGCGCCGATGACGGCGATGATCATATAGGGGTGAAAGCTGGGGTCCTCCCAGCTGAACGACCGGCGTGGCATTCCCATAAGGCCAACAAAATAAAGCGGAAGGAACGTCAGCATGAACCCGACCGTCCACAATAGAACTGTGATCCGGCCCCAATACTCGCTCAGGCGGAAGCCAAAGGCTTTGGGGAACCAGTAATTGTAACCCGCCAGCAGGCCGAACAACACGCCCGGCAGCAGCACGTTGTGGAAATGCGCAACCAGAAACAGGGTGTTGTGAACCTGATAATCGACCGTGGGATTGGCCAGGATCACGCCCGACAGCCCTCCGATCACAAACAGCATCAGAAACGCCAAACCGTAGAGCATCGGCACTGAAAACCGGATGCGGCCGCGATACAGGGTGGCCATCCAGTCATAGACTTTCACACCGGTTGGGATCGCGATCAGCATAGTGGCAATCCCGAACACCGCATTGATCAAAGCACTCTGGCCCATGGTGAAGAAATGGTGCAGCCAGACGGTGAAAGACAGCACCGCGATACACATCGTGGCGATCACCAGCGAATTGTAGCCGTACAGCCGCTTGGCCGAGAAGGTGGCGAACACCTCGGAATAGATGCCATAGGCGGGCAGAACCAGCAGATAGACCTCGGGGTGGCCGAACAGCCAGAACAGGTTGGCGTAGTTCATCATGTTGCCGCCGAGGTCATTGGTGAAAAAGTGGAAATCCAAGTAACGATCCGCTGCCAACATCAGCGCAGCGACCCCTAGCGGCGGCATGGCAAAGATAATCAGGATCGAGCTGCTGATAATCGTCCAGCAATACATCGGCAGGCGCATGAACTTCATCCCAGGCGCACGCAACTTGTAGATCGTGACCGCAAAGTTAATACCGGTCAGAGTGGTGCCGATACCCGAAACGACAATGGCCCAGATCCAATAATCCGGCCCCACGCCGGGGTTGAAGGCGGCACCGGTATACGGCGGATAAGCCGTCCAACCGCCTGTCGAGAAGTTACCAACGACCAGCGACACCATCAGCATCATGCCCGCCGAAACGGTCAGGCCCAGGCTGATCTGATTCATCACCGGAAACGCCACATCCCGCGCGCCAATCATCAGCGGGATCAGGAAATTCGCGACCCCGAAGACAAAGGGCACGGCGACAAAGAACACCATGATCGTACCGTGGGTGCTGAACAGTTCGGCGAAATGTTCAGCTTCCAGGAAACCTTCGCCGGGCCCCGCCGCCTGCTGGGCGCGCATGACCACGCCCTCCAACACGCCACGCGCCAGCATGACGATGGCGAAGACGATATACATGATACCGATCTTTTTGTGGTCAGCACTTGTAAGCCAGTCGCGCCATAGTGGCCCCCAAAGTCGGAACCACGTGAGCAACCCAACTACGGCGATGACACCTATGATCACAATTGCCGCGGCTGCATTGGCCACAATTTCATTCGCGTTGGGGTCTTGGATCAGACCTGCAATCGGAAAGGAATCCCAGCTCAGACGCCCAAAGAAACCGGTTTCGGTCATTGTGCACCCTCCTGCCCGTATTCAGCCGTGCCCGGTTGTTGATCTACCGGCAGCGCCTGTCCGCCGTGGTACCGGTGTAGGATGGTTTGAAACAGATCGCCCTCCTCCAGCGTGAAATACAATGCGTTGAGTGGCATTTGCGCGGTTCCCAATGCCGCATGCACCTCGTCCCGATCTGTGCGCATGGCCAGTGTTCGGTAGGTGTCATCGGTCAATGGGATGCCATTCGCCCGGACACTTTCCACCCAAGCATCAAAGTCCTGAGGCTGCATCGCCTGGGTCAGAAATTTCTGTTTGGTAAAACCGCGGCCATTATAATGAGTGTTTTCGCCCTGCATCGTCTTCGGCGTATCCGCGGCCAGATGCAGCTGCGTCGTCATCCCCGGCATGGCATATATCTGACCGGCCAGAGCGGGGATCATGAACGACTGCATCACCGTATCTGTGGTCAGCGTCATCGCGATCTGTTGTTTAACTGGGATGCCGAATTCACCGACGGTTGCGATGCCCAGATCGGGGTAGATGAACAGCCATTTCCAATCCAAACCAACGACTTGCACGTTCAACGCGGGCGTCTCGCCGAAGGTGGCCGCGTAAGGGTCCAGCCGGTGCGTTGCTTTCCAAAGATAAAAGGACAACAAAGCCACGATCACCACCGGCACGCCCCACATGGCGAATTCCAGTTTTGGAGAGAAGTCCCATTTGGGCCGGTACGCCGCAGCACTGTCGTTACGCCGCCGGTATCGCATTGCTATCAGTGGCACCAAAACCAAAACAGGAACCACAGCGATCAGGATCAGGATAGTTGCCCGTATAAGGTGCGTTTTCTGCACCGCCGCAATCGGGCCTTGCGGGTCCATGAAGCTATCGCTCGCCCAAGCGATCTGTACCGAAGCGGCCACAATCACAGCCGTCATCACTACGGTCAGCAATATGGCTGAAGGTCTGAGTAAGGCCACGCCTGATCGTCCTCTTACGTCGTCGCTTTCGGCCAACTATCGGCAGTGTCAGGAAATTTCACAAGGTTTTTTCCAAAACCGTCGATTGTCCTACACGTCGCCTGAACAACCGTTACATTACGATTATGCAAATCTCCGCCAATGCTGTGGTTGACTTAACATTCGCAGCGCGCAAGATTTTCTGGCGATGCGTCGACTTTTTCTCGTCTTTTTCGTCCTGACTATTGCGACCAGCGCGCATGCGCAGGATCGCGCTGTGGTCGAGAGTCAATTTCAAGAGTGGCTTCAAGATATTGTATGGCCACGTGCCAAAGCCAAAGGTGTTTCGCGCCGAACGATGCGCCGGGCGTTTGCAGGGGTCACACTCAACTGGAAGCTGCCGGATTTGGTACCTCCGGGCAGTTCCGCGCAGGTGCCCAAACAGCAAATGCAGGCCGAATTCGGATCGCCGGGGCGCTACTTCAATAAAGGGTCTGTTCAGGGGGCTACGGTCACAGGTCGACAGATGGCGCGTCGGCATTCAGAGACTTTAGCTCGCGTTGAGGCTGAAACAGGCGTGCCCGGCCGCATCATCCTGGCAATTTGGGGCCGCGAAAGCGGATATGGGCAAGTTCCCATTCGCCACAACGCCTTTCAGGTGCTGGCTACAAAAGGCTTCATGAGCACCCGCGCCGACTATTTCACAGAAGAGCTAATTGCCGCCTTACGGATTGCAGAAGCCGGGCACGCGCCGCCGGGTTCCTTGAAAAGCAGCTGGGCCGGGGCGCTGGGTCAGCCTCAATTCATGCCCTCAAACTTTCTGACATACGCGGCCGATGGCAATGGCGACGGTCAATCGGATATTTGGGGCTCTCCTGACGACACGATCGCATCGATCGGGAACTTTTTGGACCAACACGGGTGGATTACCGGGCGTGACTGGGGCTTTGAAGTGACCGTTCCCCCAACGGTTTCCTGCGCTTTGGAAGGACCTGATCAAGGTAAGCCCATTCGGGATTGGGTCAAAATGGGTGTCACACGGGCGTCGGGCAGACCGTTCCCCGAGCATGAGTTGCAAGGCGAAGGATTCCTGATGATGCCCGCTGGGCGCAACGGGCCTGCCTTTATCGTCACGCCCAATTTCTACGTTTTGAAGGATTATAACAAAAGCGACCTCTACGCCCTGTTTGTAGGTCATGTGGGGGACCGTATTCAGTATGGTGTCGGCGATTTTCAGGAACGCTGGGGCAAAGTAGGCAAGCTTTACCGATCAGATATTGCCGCCATGCAAAGGGCATTGGAACAACAAGGTCACGATGTCGGTGGGGCAGACGGCCTACCCGGATTCAAAACGAGACGCTCGATCGGGCGCTGGCAACAGGCAACGGGCAGCGCGCCTACCTGCTTCCCGGAATCCAGCATGAAATCCGCTCTGGCGCAGTAGCGATTCGCACCTGCCGTCACGTCAATTGACAGATTTCCTGGCTGCCCACGGGTCAAGCTGCGACTGCGGTCTTCACAAAAATGTCAAGAACACCCCTAGTTTCATTATTATATTTCCGGCGACGCAAGGGCGTGGATCACAATCCACCTGTGGTTGCCTAATTTTAAGGCACCATCTTTATCCTCCCTGCAAATAGTGCCACCTTCGACGCCAGTGAAAGGCGACTTTCGCAAACACGTTCCCGACTGCATACCAAAAGACTGCGACACGGTGTTCATTGCGAACTGACAAAGCAAAATTCGAACCCATCTCAGTCCTGTGCAGCGTCGGACAAACATGGTGGTCGTCCGCCATCCTGAAAGGATGCGCGCGCCGAACCCCAAAATGGGAGTAGAAAAACATGAACACACACATTCGGACAACTCTGGCGGGGCTATTGGCTTCGACCATGATCACCGGCGCCGCATTTGCCGCCGGCACCCATCCGACAACCGGCGAAGCGCTGGCCGAAGATCAGACCTTTATCTATCGCCTTGGCGATGAGCACAGCTCGGTCGACCCGCAGGTTGTCGAAGATACCTATGGCGCAGAGATTACCCGCGACCTGTTCGAAGGGCTGATGAATCAGGACGAGGATGGCAATCTGGTACCGGGCGTCGCCACCGGCTACACCACCAACGATACCAAAGACGTCTACACCTTCACCCTGCGCGACAATGCCAAGTGGTCGAACGGCGATCCAGTGACAGCAGGTGACTTTGTCTACGCGTGGAAGCGTGCCGTCGATCCCGCCCTGTCCTCGCCCTATGCGTGGTTCATGGAATTGATGTCGATCGAGAACGCGGCTGAGATCATCGCAGGCAATAAACCGATTGACGATCTGGGCGTCAAAGCCATTGATGACCACACACTGGAAGTCACCCTCAGCGCGCCTCTGCCGTATTTCCCGCAGATGACCACGCATTCGACCACCTTCCCTGCCCCGCAGAAGGTGATTGAGGAACATGGCGACGCCTGGACCCGCCCCGAGAATATTGTCTCGAACGGCGCCTATATCCTGACCGAGCATGTGCCGCAGGAACGTTCGGTTCGTGAACGCAACGAAATGTACTGGGACAATGAGAACACCATTCTCGACAAGGTGGTTGCACTGATCATCAATGACGAAAACGTTGCCCTGACCCGCTATCTGGCAGGCGAACTGGACCGCACCGAGGTGCCCGCTGGTCAGTTCCCACGCCTTAGCCAGGAACACCCGGATCAAGCCATCAGCTTCCCGCGCCTGTGCAACTATTATTACACTTTCAACCTGACCGAAGACGGCCCCGAAGCGTTCAAGGACCCCAATGTGCGTCAGGCGCTGTCGTTGGCCGTGGATCGTGCGATCATTACCGAAAAAGTCATGGCTGGTGGCCAGCCCCAAGCCTATACCTTTGCGCCGGAAGCCACCGCTGGTTTTACTGTTCCCGAGGTTGAAATGGCTTCGATGACCCAGCCCGAACGCGACGAGCTGGCCAAAGAACTATTGGCTGGTGCCGGATACGGCCCCGACAATCCGCTGAGCTTTGAGATGGTCTACAACACCAACGAAGACCATAAAAAGGTCGCCGTGGCGCTGAGCCAGATGTGGAAACAGAAGCTGGGCGTGAATGTCGAGCTGGCCAACATGGAATGGAAAGTGTTCCTGGAAGAGCGCGGCAACCAGAACTTCGATCTGGCCCGTGGCGCATGGTGTGGCGACTATAACGAGGCGTCCACTTTCCTTGACCTGCTGCAATCGCAGTCGGGCTATAACGACGGCAAATATGCCAACGCCCGCGTTGACGAGCTGCTGGCGCAAGCCAAAACCGCGGATGATCCGGCGCCTCTGTATACCGAGGTCGAGCGGATCATCGCACAGGAAACCCCTGTGATCCCGATCTATCACTATGCGGGCGTCTACATGATGGACACCGATGTCGGGAACTGGCCGATCAACAATGTCGAGCAGAACTGGTATTCGAAAAACCTCTACAAGGTCGCCGAGTAATCGTCTTTGAACCACGCCCTGCCCCGGGATCGCCCGGGGCAGGGCCAATAAACATTGGGGGCATGAAATGCTTGCCTATAGTCTAAGGCGACTGCTGGTCGCCATTCCGACGATCCTGTTGCTGATCGTCGCCTGTTTCTTTCTGATGCACTTCGCGCCCGGCGGGCCTTTCACGTCCGAGCGGCCCCTGCCCCCGGCGGTTCTGGCCAATATCGAGGCACGCTACGGGCTGGATCAGCCGCTGTGGAAGCAGCTTTGGGACTACCTCTACAACATCGTCGTGCATTTTGATTTCGGCCCGTCCTTCAAATTCAAGGACCGGGACGTGAATGACATCATCGCACAGGGTTTCCCGATCTCGCTTACCTATGGCTCACTGTCCTTCTTGGTGGCGACCACCATCGGTGTTGGTCTGGGGATCGCCGCCGCGATCAAGCACAACAGCTGGATCGACTATTTCGCCGTGGGTCTGGGAATTGCTGCACAGGCGCTGCCGAACTTCATCATGGGTCCGATCCTGATCCTGACCTTCACCCTGTGGCTGGGCTGGCTGCCCGGTGGCGGCTGGAACGGAGGGCAATGGCCTTACCTAATCATGCCGGTGATTGCGCTGGCGACCTCTTACATGGGCTCGATCGCGCGGATCACACGGTCGTCGATGCTGGAGGTTCTGAACTCAAACTTCATCCGCACCGCCCGCGCAAAAGGTTTGCCTACCAGAACTGTGATCTGGCGCCATGCGTTGAAGCCGACTTTGTTGCCCGTGGTGTCCTATCTGGGGCCGGTTTTCGTCTACGTGCTGACCGGTTCAGTGTTTGTCGACATCTATTTCTCGACCGGTGGTCTGGGACAGGCCTATGTCGGATCGGCCCTGTCGCGCGACTATGCCGTGCTGTTGGGCGTCACGATCCTGTATGGCGCTTTGACCGTTGTCGTGAACCTGCTGACCGACCTGGCCTATGCCTGGTTCGATCCGAAAATCCGTTACTGAGGGGCTGGCAATGCTTGGTAAATCACAAAAAGCCGCCCAGCTGGCCGAAGACGTAACCGACTTCACGGTCATTCAGGGGCGTTCGCTCTGGCAGGATGCGCGGATGCGCTTTGTCCGTAACAAGGCCGCAATGGCCAGCGTGTTCATTCTGACTCTGATCGTTCTGTTTACGATCATCGGCCCGTTCTTCGCAGTCTGGAATAACGAGGAGATCGACTGGAACGTTATGGGGGACGTGCGCGGCATGGGGATGCCCTCGATCGATACCGGGCACTATTTCGGTGTCGATGATCTGGGGCGTGACCTCTATAGCCGTGTTATTCAGGCGACAACGACATCTTTGCTGGTGGGTCTGATCGGGGCAGCAACCGCACTGATCGTCGGTACCTGCTATGGCATCGCTGCAGGCTATATCGGTGGGCGAACCGACAGTGTGATGATGCGCTTTGTCGACATCCTGCTGGCGATCCCGGCCACGCTGATCATCATCCTGTTGCTAGTTGTCGCCGGGCGGTCGTTCTTCATGCTGTTCATCGCGCTTGGTGCCGTGGGATGGCTAACCATGGCGCGGATAGTTCGGGGGCAGACGCTGACCCTGAAAAACCGCGAGTTCATCGAGGCGGCGCGCGCCGCCGGTGTTAGCGAGTTCACCATCATGTATCGCCACATCTTGCCTAACCTGTTGGGCGTGGTGATCGTCTATGCGTCGCTTCTGGTGCCCGAGATGATCCTGACCGAAAGCTTCATCTCGTTCCTAGGGTTGGGAATTTCGGAACCCTACACCTCGCTTGGTCGTCTGATCGCCGAAGGTGCGGGAACGATGGCCTATGGCACCCTTTGGCAGCTGATGTTCCCCCTGACTTTCTATGTCGCCATCATCATCTCGATGTTCTTCATCGGCGATGGTCTGCGTGACGCTCTGGACCCGAAGGATCGCTGATATGAGCCTGTTTTCTGTTAAAGACCTGAGCGTCCAGTTCGACACTCCTGATGGCGTGGTCGAAGCCGTCAAAGGCATCAGTTTCGACATCAACCCGGGCGAGTGCCTTGGTATCGTCGGCGAAAGCGGGTCGGGCAAAAGCCAGACGTTCATGGCCGCGATGGGGCTGTTGCCACCAGCTGGGCGGGCGCTGGGATCAGCCATGCTGAACGGCAAGGAAATTCTGAACCTGCCATTGGGTAAGCTGAACAAAATTCGCGGCTCTGATGTGGGAATGATCTTTCAGGATCCGCTGACCGCGCTGACCCCTCATCTTCGGATCGGCCAGCAAATGCGTGAGGTCCTTCAAGTGCATGAAGGGCTGCAGGGCTCGGCTGCACGCGCCCGTTGTCTGGAATGGCTGGACCGCGTGCGTATCCCCGAAGCGAAGCGGCGTCTGGATCAATATCCGCATGAGTTATCGGGTGGTATGCGCCAGCGCGTGATGATCGCCATGTCGATGTTGTGTAATCCCAAGCTGCTGATCGCGGACGAGCCCACCACGGCATTGGACGTGACCGTTCAGGCTGACATTCTGGATCTGATGGTACGTCTGCAAAAGGATGAAGGCACCGCGATTGCCCTGATCACCCATGATATGGGCGTTGTCGCGCGGATGTGCGACCGTATTCAGGTCATGCGACTGGGTCAGTTCGTCGAAGCCGGAGACACACGCGAAATCTTCCGCGCGCCGCAGCACGACTACACTCGATCATTGCTTGAGGCGATGCCGCGCATAGATGCCGGAGACGCGCCCAAAGCGTTGGACAAGGTCGACGAGCCGCTGCTCAAAGTCGACGACGTCAAGGTGCATTTCCCGATCCACGTCAAGGGCGGCCTGTTTGGTCGCAAAGTGCCACTAAAGGCCGTCGATGGCGTCAGCTTTGATATCCGCAAGGGTGAAACGCTGGGCGTCGTGGGTGAGTCGGGCTGTGGCAAGTCAACACTGGCCCGGGCAGTTCTTCAGTTGATCGAACCCAGCGGCGGCAGTGTCAGCTGGCTGGGCCATCCGATTGTCGGCCTCAGACGGGCCGAGCTGAACAAGTACCGCAAAGACCTGCAGATCGTCTTTCAGGACCCGCTGGCCAGCCTCGATCCACGCATGACCATCTCAGCTTCGATTGCCGAACCGCTGAAAACCTATCGCCCTGATCTGAACGACCGCGAACGCAAAGATCTGGTCGCTCAGATGATGGAACGGGTGGGTCTTAAGTCCAATATGATCAACCGATATCCGCATGAGCTTTCCGGTGGCCAAAACCAACGAGTGGGAATCGCGCGGGCCATGATCAACAAGCCCAAGCTGATTATATGCGACGAGGCAGTCTCTGCATTGGACGTGTCCATTCAAGCTCAAATCGTCGAATTGTTGCGAGAACTGCAACAAGAGTTTGGGCTGTCGATGATCTTCATCAGCCACGACTTGTCGGTTGTGCGGGCGGTCTCGAACCGGATCATGGTCTTGTATCTGGGTCGGATTGTAGAACTGGGCGATGGCGAAGTGATCTGCTCTGATCCGATCCATCCATACACCCAATCCCTGATTTCTGCTGTGCCGATCCCGGACCCGGATGTCGAACGCAGCCGTCAGCGATTGAAACTGCCCGGTGAACTACCCTCACCAATGGACCCCAAGGCTGCATTACGGTTTCTACCCAGCCGGTTAGCGACAGGTCAGACTGACTATGTTCCGCAGCTGAGTGAAGTGAAACCCAACCATTTTGTGGCGGAACATGATCCGTTGGATGCCATCCTGAACAGAGCATAACCTGACTGCCCCGAAGTCGATAACGTCTTCGGGGCCTGGATGCATCTGCTGGCTCATTTCTTTTGCTATCCTCCTTGAAGTGCTTACGCCGCGTTTTTTTACCGCGGATCAGAGCATGGAAGCGGGACGCGGTGGCAAATTTAAGCTGATCGTTTTGACATAGTCGCCCTCAGATGGCACCATCTTTGAGGCAGAAGCGCAGACTGTTTGTTAGCGTTGATTGTTATGTTCACAGGGCCTATTAGGTCCCTTAATTCAAGGCCAACAGTCCTTGGAAAATTTGCTTGAGAGGTTATATGGCACGCAAGGTCACGAAGGCGATCTTCCCCGTTGCAGGGCTTGGCACCCGTTTTTTGCCAGCCACAAAGTCAGTACCGAAAGAGATCATGACGCTGGTTGATCGCCCGCTGGTGCAATACGCCATCGACGAGGCGCGCGCCGCTGGAATTACCGAATTCATCTTTGTCACGTCACGCGGCAAGTCCGCACTTGAAGATTATTTCGACCACAATTTGGTTCTGGAACAGGAGCTGAAAACCAAAGGCAAGGACAAGCTTTTGGAAACTCTGAGCGCTACCAACATGGAAAGCGGCGCGATTGCCTATATCCGCCAACACAAAGCGCTCGGTCTGGGCCATGCGGTCTGGTGTGCCCGGCGCTTGATTGGTGATGAACCATTTGCAGTGATGCTTCCCGATGACGTTATTGCGGCCGACAAGCCTTGCCTGCAACAGATGGTAGAGGCTTATGAAGAAACTGGTGGAAACATGGTAGCAGCCATGGAAGTTCCCGCCGAAAAAACCAGCGCATATGGTGTGCTGGATGTGGGCGATAATATTGGCCCGGTCGTCCGGGCACGTGGCATGGTAGAAAAACCCAAACCTGAAGAGGCTCCATCGAATCTGGCGGTGATCGGTCGCTATGTTTTGGGTCCGTCGGTTCTGTACAACCTGAACCAGATGAAGAAGGGCAGCGGTGGTGAGATTCAGCTGACCGATGCGATCGCCGAAGATATCGGCAACGGTGTACCGGTATTTGGCTATAAGTTCGACGGTCAGCGTTTTGATTGTGGATCGAAGGCAGGTTTCCTGCAGGCAACTGTTGCCTTTGCTTTGGCTCGCGACGATCTGCGCGAGGATTTGAGCCAGTACCTGCGCGATATCGTGGCAAGTGACAAGGCAGCGCAGTAACGTACCACTTAAGTCTTTGGACTTTGACGATCTTTACCGGGCCAAGGCGTTATGTGCCTTGGCCTTTTCTTTGCGCGTATGAAGATTTTGAAAGAGATTTCCAGGCGTTCTTCTCGCAGTGGTCATTTGGCACGCAATTCCGTGTCTGCCTGATCTAAAAACCAAGCATAAGTTTCACGAATTCCGTCTTCGAGCCCGACACGCGCGCGCCACCCCATATCCGCCAGTCGGGACACATCCATCAGCTTGCGCATAGCGCCATCCGGTTTGCTGTCATCCTGCGTGATCCGCCCGGTGAAGCCTGTAGTTTTTGCCACCAGCGCCGCCAGTTCCGCAATCGAAACATCCTCGCCGCAGCCCACATTGATATGGCTCAGCATCGGTTGGGTGTTCGCCTGATAGACATCTCGCGGCAGGTCCAGAACGAAAAGCGAGGCCTCGGCCATATCATCCACATACAAAAACTCGCGGCGGGGCTTGCCAGAGCCCCAGATCACCACTTCGTCCTGCCCGTCTCGTTGCGCTTCATGAAAGCGGCGGATCAAAGCAGGTAGGACGTGACTGTTTTCTGGGTGAAAGTTATCGCCTGGCCCATACAAATTGGTCGGCATGACAGATCGGTAGTCGACCCCGTGCTGCCTGTTATAGCTTTCGCACAGCTTGATCCCGGCGATCTTGGCAACGGCATACGGCTCATTGGTCGGCTCCAGCACGCCGGTTAGCAGGGCGTCTTCGCGCATCGGCTGCGGCACCGCGCGCGGATAGATGCACGAGCTGCCCAGTTGAAGCAGGTGTTTAACTCCAGCGGCAAAAGCCTGATGTATCACGTTACATTCGATCATCAGGTTATCGTAAATGAAATCCGCGGGATATGTGCTGTTGGCGTGAATACCACCAACTTTTGCAGCGGCCAGAATGACGACATCTGGACGCTCAGCCTGCATAAAATCCCGTACCGCTGCCTGATCGGTCAGGTCAAGTTCCGAGTGGGTGCGCGCGACCAGTTCAAGCGTCTCGCCCGCTGCCTGCCGTTTTTGCAGACGACGCAAGATAGCGCTGCCAACCATACCACGATGACCTGCTACATAGATCTTACGCATGTCGCTGCTCCTCAGCCGTTTTCCAAGCTGACAGGCAATTCATAGCCATGCTCTTTCAATAACGCATGACGTTTTGCGGTCTGAAGATCCTCGTAAACCATTTCGGCGCACATCTCCTGGACAGTCAGCTCTGCTTCCCACCCCAGTTTTGTCCTGGCCTTCGAAGGGTCCCCCAGCAGTGTGTCGACTTCGGCCGGACGGAAGTATTTCGGGTCGATGCGCATGACCACGTCACCGGGCTTGAGGGCGGGCGCGTTGTCGCCTGCAATCGAAACAACGGTTGCGATTTCGTCAGGGCCTTCGCCGGTAAACTCCAGCGAAATGCCCAGCTCAGCCGCAGACCATTCAATGAATTGTCGAACAGAATGCTGAGCGCCTGTGGCAATCACAAAATCCTCAGGAGTGTCCTGTTGCAGCATCAGCCATTGCATACGTACGTAATCCTTCGCATGTCCCCAATCCCGCAGACTGTCGATATTGCCCATGTAGAGGCACTGTTCCAGTCCTTGTGCGATATTCGCCAGACCGCGCGTAATCTTTCGGGTCACAAAGGTCTCGCCGCGACGCGGGCTTTCATGATTGAACAAGATTCCGTTGCAGGCATAGATTCCATAAGCTTCACGATAGTTGACCGTGATCCAGTAAGAATACAGCTTGGCCACCGCGTAGGGCGAACGCGGATGGAATGGGGTCGTTTCACGCTGTGGGATTTCCTGAACCAACCCATACAACTCGGACGTAGACGCCTGATAGAAACGCGTTTTCTTTTCCAGCCCCAGAAAACGGATCGCTTCCAGCAATCGCAAGGTACCGATGGCATCGACATCCGCTGTATATTCGGGGGCCTCAAAGCTGACCGCGACATGAGATTGCGCCCCAAGATTGTAGACCTCGTCCGGCTGCACTTCCTGAATGACACGCGTCAGGTTCGACGTATCGCTCAGATCGCCATAGTGTAGGTACAGATTTGGGTTGGGGTCGTGCGGATCCTGATAAATATGATCAATTCGCTGGGTGTTGAACGAAGACGCCCTGCGCTTGATCCCGTGAACCTCATAGCCCTTTTCCAGCAAGAATTCCGCCAGATAGGAACCGTCCTGCCCCGTGATGCCGGTAATCAACGCTTTTTTCGTCATTATTCTTCCCCGGGAATATTATGCGCACCGTTGTCGCCTCAAGACATTAAGGCGACGTGGAATGCAACCCAAGGCAAAAACCGGTCACGAGATCGGACGAAAGCTGATTAACTGGCAAGGTGACGTAATCAGCTTGACCCATAAAGAGGTACCGCGTCCTGAGCCCCTTCTGCCAACGCCTTGCTTTGATCACGGCGCACCTGTTCATACAATTCCAGCGCTTGATCTGAGAACAACTGGTTCGGAGGCTCAACATGCACGAAATTCGACTGCCCGTCCCGTCCGCGAGCCATCAATGCATAGTCACGATCCGCGACCAATTGTTTGGCATTGGGATTGAGATAGCGGATTGCCAAGCCGATCCTTCGGTCCTCTGATCTGTTTGGGCCGGACCCGTGAATTGTCAGACCGTGATGTAACGACATTTGCCCTGGCGCCAACTCGATATGGGTTTTGTCTTCGTCTGCAACCTCGACTGCAATTTCTTGTCCGCGCGACAGCAGGTTGGTGTCAGAATAAGTATCGTTGTGCGGCAAGATCGGGTTTTTATGGCTGGCCCGCACGAAGTCCATACAGCCGCTTTCAATCGTGGCGGGGGATAGCGCGATCCAGGCGGTCACTTGATCGGGCGTTTCACCCATGCCCCAATACGTCAGATCCTGATGCATGCCTACTGTATGTTTTGTATGGGCTTCCTTGATGAAGAACTCGGCTGACCAGACCATGATGTCTGGCCCCAGGACACCTTCGACCACATCCAACACCCGCGAATCCAGCGCAATCTTTGCGGCCATCGGAATCACCAAATGCGCATTCACGCGCTTATAAGTATTCAACGGCAAAGGCAGGTCTGCCGTCAGCCAATCCTGCTCAAGTTGTTCTAATTCCGCGCGTATTTCTGCGGCCTCGTCTTCGGAAAACACCGTCAACGGGAAAAGAAACCCATCTTCCCAGTATTGTTCCGTTTGAGCGTCAGTCAGAGTGTTTGGAGTATGTGACATGGTGGTTCCCGATGGCTGCCATTCACCACAGGATAATCCAAATTTTCGGCAGCTCAGCGTGTAACCTCTTGCCCGTTAGGCTAAGTTTAACTTACCCTTGGTCATGTCGTCCCGCATCCCGTCCCTCAATTGGCTGCGCGTCTTCGAAGCCGCTGCCCGAACAGAAAGCTTTGCCCGCGCAGCGGTGCAACTGAACATGTCGGCGGCGGCCGTCAGCCAACAGGTTAAGGCACTGGAAACCCGGTTGGGCACGCCTTTGTTTCACCGCCACGCTCACGCAGTAACCTTGACCGAAGCCGGTCGCGCCTATCTGCCGTCGGTTCAACAATCCCTTCTTATGTTGGAAACCGCGACCACCGGCCTGTTCGGCGAAACCCGCGAACAACGCCTTTTTGTTCAATCCGTTCTGCTTTATGCCCACGGAGTTTTGGCCAGCGGGTTACCGGATTTTCAAGCAGCACACCCTCAGATCGGCCTGTCACTTACAACTGGAAATCTGGTGTCAGATTTTGCCAATCGATTCACCGATCTGCAGATTGTTTTCGGCAACCCCGCCCTGTTTGAAGCCGAAAGCGACCTGTTGATGCACGAACGCCTGTATCCCGTTGCGCCGCCTGAAATCGCCGAACAAATTACCCATCCCCTGGACCTGTTTCAGTTCCCCTTGATCGAGGTGTCGACTCATCGCGCAAGCTGGCTGCATCTGTTCGAAGCATTGCGCCTGTCCTCCGGCCAAGCGAGGTATTTCTTTGCCGACAACTCGCTGATGGCGGCTGAACTTTCGGCCAGCGGGGGTGGAATTGCGCTGGCCCGTGCGCCAGCATCAAACCGGATTATTGAACTTTCGGGCCTTGTCCCTTGCCTGCCGGAAATTCAGATCGCAGGTCAAGAAGCCTATCATCTGGTTTATCCTTCCCAAAAAGCCCTGCGTCCGCCAGCGCGGGTCTTTCGCGAATGGCTGCTGGATCACAATGCGGCGGTCCAAACCCGGTAGCGCCCCTGCCCTGTCACTTCGCGGATCAGTCCACGCCGGGTAAACCGGTCGATGTTGCGTTGCACGGCCGCGCGTGACGCCTTTGTCAGTTCTTCCGCCAACGGGGCCGAAACCATCGGCCAGGCGGTCAGGACGTCGATCAACAAAGGAGGAGTCCGCCCGCTCAGCCCACTGGTAGCTTCTCGTGCGCGCTGTTCCCATGCGTTGACGCGATCCAGATGCATCAACGCCGCCAATGCCGCTTGCCCTGCCCCACGCACCCAGGCCGAAAGTTTTTCCTCGACTTCCCCTACCCCCCGCAACGCGCCCGGCCCGGACAGCGCCAATGGCATAAACTTAGCCCCACCGCGCCCCATGGTGGCCGCGTGGCGCGCCGCAATGACCGCAGCCTCGGTGTCCTGTCCGATCCCGGGCGACAGGGCGCGCCAGGCGTGGAATCCAATCGCTGCCTGCGTCACCGGATGTAACCCTTCGGAATTGCGCATCACCTCGGCCAGATCGGCCACGGCCTCAGGAGTGTCATCGACCCCTTGCGCCATGCGATCCAGAAAGGCGGTCAGACCACTTTCCCACCCTCCTTCAGATGGGCCGGGACCAGAGGTGAGCCTTCGCACCGCCCACCCGGCCCGAAACAGAGCCTGCACATCGTCACCTGTCGCCCCAATCCGCAGACCGGTCCACAGAGCAAGGCGATCGACACTGATCCGGTCTCCGGTCCACCAACCCAGATCGGACACATCCATCAGCGCCAAACGATGCGTCCAGCCATTGGGCCCTGCACGAAGCCGTTCGTCCAAGGCACCGAAAATCGCGGCAAGATCGGCCAGTTCAAACGAAAGCTCTGCCTGCGCGGCACGCCAATCCCGTGGGTCAAACAGTAACCGCCGATCAGCTTTTGGGCCCGGGATCAGAAAGTCATCGACCGGATCGTCATCCTCGGGGGGCAGAAACCACAGGTCGTCATCCTCGGGCGGGTCCACGTCATAGATACTGGCAGGACCAACCGCATCGGCGTCCTCATCCGGGTGGAGTACGACAGGCTTTTTTGTCATGTCCGGTATATTTCTGGGATTTGACCTGCTTAACAAGGCGTTTTTTGCGCATTACGCGCTTAACCTGCGAAAGTTGTGGTCAGAAAATCCAACTTTCCACGCAGATCGCTCTGCGCGCTGCTGCCGATCAGCATGTAGCCATAGCCATCCTGCGCCCAGGTCGCGGTTGCAAGTCCGCTGAGCACAGCCTGCTTCACATCCTTGTTCGGCGCGCCCTCTCCCTGCCGGATGACACAGAAGGCAAAGGGTTGGCCCTGCGCGTCGGCAAACACAACCTGGACCAGCGGCTTGCCCTTGAAGGACAGGATTTGCGCGCGTTTCAACTCCATCCCCGGCAGCGCCTCAAGCGCAGCGCGGTTAAGCGACCGGCCCAGCTGTTCCTCGGCCAGCGCGAATTGCGCATCCAGCGCTTGCGGGGAACTGTCCAAAGACGCAATCGTATCGGGCACATAAAGCGACTGGTAAATCGCGGCCTGTGCAGCCCACCCCAGCGGCTCGGGGCGCGTGGCCCAATAGGTGGCGGACACCGCCACAACCGCGACCGAGGCCGCGACGGCCAGCAACCGCAACCCGCCTGCGGCCGCCGGTGCTGCGGCCACCGGCTGGGGCAGATCAACACGGGGCGTTTCAGCGGGCAAACTGTTAAACACCGCCTGCACCACGGGTGCAAACAGGTCCAGCTCCATCAGGCGCTGTTCCAGTTCGGGGTCCGTCTCAACCGCACTTTCGATCGCGCGGGCTTCGGCCTCATCCGCTTTGCCTTCCAGATACGCCGTCAGCGTGTCATCGGAAAACTTCATTTGCCACTCCGTCGAACGGCGTCTGCCGCCTCATGCTGCATCACAGTTTTCAGTTTCTGCCGGGCGTTGGACAGCCGGCTCATGATAGTTCCTATCGGCACCTCCAGCAAAGCGGCGGCTTCTCGGTAGCTGTAGCCTTCGACGAAGACCAGCATGACCGTTTCCCGCTGCGCCTCTGGCAGTTGCATCACTTGTGTAAACACTTCAGCGGCGAAAATATTCGTTTCAGAATCCACCCCGGACGCAACCAATTCCGCTTCGGGCGTCACGGACAGCGCCTGCGCCTTGCGAACCGAACGCGCCCGCACCTCGTTCAGCCAGATCGAGCGGCAAATCGTCATCAGCCAACTATCCAGCCGCTCATACGAGGTGACCTGATGGTGGCGTTCAAGCGCACGCAGGCAGGTGGATTGCAACAGATCATCCGCCACGTCCGATGCACCGGACAGTGCCAGTCCGAACCTCCAAACGCGTTTTGAATGCGTCTGGATTGCGCGGCGCACGGCCTGTTCTGAACTAATCTCACCACCCATCGAATAAATCGCGACCTGTGTGTGTTTGCTTCCCACGGACCGTGGCCCATGGGGTCAGGACTGGCATAACCCGAGGAGGAAAGAAATGAAACTTCTGTTGAAGGCAGTCACGATTGCGTCGGTAAGTGTTGCAACCCCGGTGCTGGCGACAGGCTGGACGCTAGTTCCCGAAAACTCTCATCTGGCCTATGGCACCGTAAAGAAAGACACAGTGGGCGAGGTCAATTCCTTTACCGGCCTCGATGGTCACGTGACCCAGGATGGCAATGCCCAAATTCAAATCGACTTATCCTCGGTTGAGACCAATATCGACATACGAAATGAAAGGATGATCGAGCATGTGTTCCGCTCAGCGGCCACCGCGTCACTAACGGCTGAGTTCGACATGGCCGAGGTCTCGGGCCTTGGCGTAGGCGAAACGACCACGGTGGACGCCGAGGCTGTATTATCTCTGGCCGGAACAGACGTTGCCTTTGATGCCGAATTGTTTGTGGCCCGCTTGTCCGAAACCTCCGTGCTGGTATCGACCAACGACATGGTATTTATCAGCACGCAAGATGCCGGCGTGAATGCGGGCGTCGACAAGCTGATGGAATTGGCCGGTCTGCCAGGCATCACAAGGACCGTTCCCGTCACCGCGCGGCTGATTTTCAACCTAAATGGCGAACAGGCTGCGGTCACATCTGCTACTGCGGTAGCAGCAGTCGCGGGCGACGTTAAAGCGGGCAAGAAAGTTTTCCGCAAGTGCAGCGCTTGCCACAAGCTGGACAAAAATCGCCACTCGGTCGGCCCATCGCTACACGGCATTTTCGGCACCACAGCCGGGCAAGCTGATGGCTTTCGCTATTCCGCACCTTTGAAAGAGTCTGGTATGGTCTGGACTACCGACACCCTGGCTGCATTTCTGTCGGACCCCAGAGGCACTGTTCCCGGCAACAAGATGCAGTTTCGCGGCCTTGAAGATGAAAAAGACATCCACAATGTCATCGCTTATCTTCAGGCAGAAGCGCAGGACTAACTGACTGATGGACCAATCTTGCCCATGGCTTCGCCTGCCCCTTTTCCTCGCAGGCTCTGCTGGCTAAGAAGGTCCTCCAGACATATTCAGGAGGCCCCCTTGGACCGCATTGCCCGCACCATAGCCACCGAAATCAACGCCCGCCCGGAACAGGTTGGCGCCGCGGTGAAACTGCTGGATGAAGGGGCAACTGTTCCCTTTGTCGCCCGTTACCGCAAAGAAGTAACCGGTGGGTTGGATGATACGCAGCTGCGCACCCTGTCCGACCGCCTGACCTATCTGCGTGAACTGGAAGCCCGGCGCGAAACGATCCTCGGCTCGATCAAGGATCAGGGGAAGTTGACTGATGATTTGGCCAAATCCATCGCGCAGGCCGATACCAAGGCGCAGTTGGAGGACATCTACCTGCCCTACAAACCCAAGCGTCGCACCAAAGCAATGATTGCGCGCGAAAACGGATTGGAACCGCTGGCCGACGCCATTCTGACGGACCGGTCCGCCGACCCCGAGATTTTGGCCGGGTGTTACGTGACCGAGACGGTGCCGACGACTAAGGATGCCTTGAATGGTGCCCGGGACATTGTTACCGAACGGTTAACCGAAAACGCCACCCTTTTGGGCGAACTTCGAAATTTCATGCAACGCGAAGCTGTGTTGACGTCAAAAGTGATTGACGGCAAGGAACAGGAAGGAGCGAAGTTCAGCGACTATTTCAACCATTCTGAGCTGTGGGCAAATACCCCTTCTCACCGCGCATTGGCGATGCTGCGCGCCTCGAAAGAGGGGATCGTGACGCTGGATATCGCACCCGAACCCGAAACTGGCGCTGCACGGGCCGAGGCGATTGTCGCCGCTCATCTGCGCACACGCGGCGATGGTCCTGCCGATAAGTGGCTGCGCAAGGTGGCCGGGTGGACTTGGCGGGTGAAACTGTCCCTATCGATGATGGTGGAACTGATGGCCGATCTGCGCAGCCGCGCGCAAGAAGATGCAATTCAGGTTTTTTCCCGAAACCTGAAAGACCTGCTTTTTGCAGCGCCGGCTGGAGCACGGGCAACACTGGGTCTGGACCCGGGCATTCGCACTGGCGTCAAAGCAGCCGTAGTGGATGCGACTGGCAAAGTGGTGGCGACAGACACTCTTTATCCATTCCAACCCAAAAACGATCTTCGCGGGGCGCAGGCTGCAATTCTGAACCTGATCTCCGCCCATCAGGTTGAACTGATCGCCATCGGCAACGGCACGGCCAGCCGCGAAACCCAGAAGATGGTGGCCGATACGTTGAAACTCCTGCCCAAGACAGTCACCGCTCCAACCAAGGTTATTGTTTCGGAAGCTGGTGCTTCGGTCTATTCCGCCTCGGAACTGGCCGCGCGCGAGTTCCCTGATCTTGACGTCTCATTGCGCGGAGCGGTGTCGATCGCCAGACGTCTACAAGACCCCATGGCCGAGTTGGTGAAGATCGAGCCCAAGTCTATTGGCGTCGGCCAGTATCAGCACGATGTAGACCAGCATCGCCTTTCACAATCTTTGGCATCTGTAATCGAAGACGTGGTGAATGCGGTAGGCGTAGATCTGAACACGGCGTCTGCTCCCCTGCTTTCGCACGTATCAGGGCTGGGGCCGGGTTTGGCCGAAGCGATCGTGATGCACCGCGACTTGAACGGAGCGTTTCAATCACGCAAGGAGTTGCTGGGTGTCGCCCGGCTTGGCCCGCGCGCTTATGAGCAATGTGCCGGATTTTTGCGCATAAGGGACGGCGCGGAACCGCTGGATGCTTCTTCGGTCCATCCGGAGGCGTATGGCGTAGCCCGTCGGATCGTTTCGGCCTGTGGCCGCGATATTCGCGAAATCATGGGAAGCGACGATGCGCTAAAAGGACTTCGGGCAGAGCAATTTGTCGACGATACCTTCGGCCTACCGACCGTGCGGGATATCTTAGCAGAACTGGAAAAACCCGGCCGTGACCCTCGACCTAGCTTTGTGACCGCGTCATTCAAAGACGGAGTCGACGATATCACTGACTTGAAGCCGGGAATGGTGCTTGAAGGTACGGTGACCAACGTCGCGGCCTTCGGCGCTTTTGTGGATATCGGTGTTCATCAGGATGGTTTGGTCCATGTCAGCCAGTTGGCCGACCGGTTCGTCAAGGATCCGCATGAAGTGGTCAAGACGGGTCAGGTGGTCAAAGTCACGGTGGTCGAGGTTGATGTACGTCGAAAACGAATCGGCCTGACCATGCGCAAGGACGGTGGAGCCTCAGCACGCGAAGATCGAGCCGGACATGGGTCTGCAAAGAACATAAGACACTCTAGGCCAAACAAGGAACAACACGCAAAATTTGGCAATAATGCGCAGAACGGTGCGTTTGCGGATGCCCTTAAATCTGCAATGAAAAAGCACTGAACCTTCAGGGGCCGGATGCGGCCCCTTCCCTTACGCCTTACTCGAACGCGTCAGGCTCCAATTCCTGCCAGAAATCGAAGATTGCGTTGGCGTTTAACCCGGACCGCCAGCCATGTGCGCGGAAATGCTCTCGGTCCAGATCATTGTCGAGCCCGGCCATGAACAACCGCTTGTCGGCATCGCGTTGCGTCGGGTTTCGCCGCGAAACCAGATCTTCAACGATTGCCAACTTGCGTGACCTTTCAGCTCGATCCGCAGCACGCACCGCATAGGCCTCATCCTCTCGTGCCTTTTCAACCTCACGAAGACGCGCGGCTTCTACGGCTTCAGGGCTGGGTGCCTTTTGAGTTGGTGTTTCCAATGGTTGATAATCGTCGCGCAAAGCCGCAGACAAATACCCAACGGTCGACTTCACATCGCCCTGCCCCCGGACATAGTCAAGTTTTTGCTGCACGTAGTCTTCGCCATGTTCGGCGATCCATTGTCGGGCCAACCGGTCCGAGACACCCTGCTTGCGCAGCGTCTTATACACCTGCAAGTTTCGAACGCCGTCACTATCATCAATCTCAAACATCGCTTTCTGAGGATTGCCCTTGATCAAAAAGCGAATATCAGTGACAGAGCGCCCTTTCTTTTGAAACTCAGGCTCAATCAGAATGTCTGAGCTTTTGTTCACCTCGGCAACGGCGGGTTTGATGATCTTCGCGTTGAGATGCTTGAAGCTGCTGTAATAGTCACTGCCGTCAACGCCCATGAGTTTGCGGAACACATCCAGCGTCCACCATCCGGTCGAGCCCGTTCGCACAAACCTGTAACAATTTTCGTAAAGTGCGAGACCGTGCCCAGAACTGAAATTGCGCTGAATCTGGACATTGATCAATGCATAGATCTTCGGATCATAAAGTTTTTGCGCCAATGCGGGAGAATAAGCATATTCGCAAACTCCGTTTTTAAGCTTGGCAAAGCTGAGTAATGAGGACACACCCCATTCCTGTCGACCTTGCTCATCCAACATATCCCACTCAGCTACGGTTTCAGCCAAAGCCCGCAGACTTGCCCGGAGCGTATCGAAGTCGTTCGAGTTATAGCCGACCATCATCGCCAATGTTCGTGCATCGATCGTATGAGATTGAGCAGAGGTCAAAGCATCATAAGCATTCAGCAGCAATACGTTGGAAAGCTTACGCTGCAACAAAGTAAGCTTGCCGCTGATGTGAATCGCGGCGACGTTCTTCTTGACCGTTTCCCGACGCAAGGGGCCGGTCAGTTGATCCATATCTAATTGTGTATCCGGCATGATTCTGCCTGGCTGCTCGTTTCGATATTTCTGGCATGAAAAGTACCTGCGGATCAATTCATTTTGGGTACCCAAATACAGGAGGCACCTCGTCCCGTATCCAGGTACCTTGCATTGCGGGGCGCAGGGTTATCCACAGAAACGCGCCTGTCGGCCGCACGCATGCGCTTCAGACACCTCCCCAAAACGAATAAATGTCGTCGATATAGAGCCTAAACTGACTATGAATTCAATGTCCTGCGAATCGGAGCCCTTCTTACTGAAAAAGAGAACCTTTCATCCCGCTTACGGGCACCTTTGATCCCGGAAATGGGTCCCCTTAACCCCGTAAACAGGCACCAACTTCATTGTAAAGCATTGTTTTAAAATAAGTTATTCAATCCAAAGATTCTAAACTCTCTAAATAAAATAAACTTTTGTCCTGCGTGTTTTCTTATTTTTGACCTAGTTTCGCGACGAAACCATACTTCCAGCAACCTTTCATCAGGAATCACGCATTCAAAGGATAGCCTCGAGAATAAATGTTCGCTATGTTGGGTAATATACGTCGCTAAGGCGAACATTATCTGAGGCATCGACAGTGAACAAATCTAACCAACCTCCGCTACCTCCGTATCTGAATCTAGATCCGGAACTTGCGGCCCAGAAGTTACCTAATCCTATCGGTACATCACGATTCGCTAAAGCAGCTACATTCTGTGCGAAAGGGCGTGAGGACCTTGCGCGTCGAGGGTATGCCCCAGACGGAGAAAAAAGACTTCGACGTTTCTCAATCTGGGAGATAACAAAGTATCTGATCCCAGTCGCTCCAGCGCATTTGCGTCGTGTACTCAAGGCAAACCCCGACCTCCCGCAAGGTGAAGGAGAAGCTGGCTCCAAGTGGTTTACACTGGAGGAAGTGCTTACGCTTCGTCAGCATTTCGCCGCAGAAGGCGTAAGTACGAAAGAATACTTGCCTTATCGGCCCGAGGGCCTTCCTGCGAAGGTGGTCGCCGTAGCCAACTTCAAGGGTGGTGTAGGTAAAACTTCGACTGCTGCGCATTTGGCAATGTCAGCGGCTTTGGACGGATATAAAGTTCTGGTCATAGACTTAGACAGCCAGGGGTCAATGACCTCAATTCTCGGCGGAAATGTTGCCGATGAATGGCAAACTGTCTTTCCATTGATAGCCAAAGACTATGCCCGTGCGGTGCAGGAAGAAAACAGGGTTCGAACAGCCGCCGGGCAAACTGAGATTCCTTTGGATGAGACGCTGCAGGAAGCGCTCAACACCCTGCCTCGTGACGTGATTCAAAAAACGCACTGGCCCAACATCGATCTGATCGGCGCGCAACTGAACTTGTATTGGGCAGAATTCCAAATTCCGGTTTGGCGCATGGGGCTGCGCAGTTGGCCGCTTTGGGACGGTCTGACCAACTTCCTTCATGACGAAGGTGTGCTGAATGACTACGACATTGTTTTTCTGGATACGCCTCCTGCACTTGGGTACCTAACAATCAACGCGCTGGCCGCAGCTGATATTCTCTTGGTTCCACTTGGTGCATCTTTTCTAGAGTTCGACTCGACCGGTCGGTTCTTCGACATGCTCTATACCACCTTCGCCAGCATTGAAGATGGGGAGAACGCAGCACAACGAGCAGCCGGTTTGCCAGAACTCAAGTTTGAGTGGGATGTGGTGAGGGCGATCATAACCCGGTTTGATGCCAGCCAACAAACAGACATGGCGAACGTCATTCAGGCGTATTTTGGCGATTTCATGAACGCGTACCGGCAGGACTACACTGCTTTGGTCGGTCAAGCGGGTGAACAGGTCAACGGGATTTATGAAGCGGACTACAGGGATTTTAACCGGGATACATATGTCCGCGGTCGGGAAACTTTTGATCGCACCTATGCTGAATTCAAACAGGTTCTGATTGGTTGCTGGTGGCGCGACGCTCAGATGGGAGGAGAGAATAATGGCTAAACGCAGAAGACTGAGCGCACCGGATACTGCCGAGCTTGAGCAACTCGAAGCCGGTTTCGCCGCGAAACCCTCGATCAGTCCTTTTGAATCTAAATCTTCAACGCCTCCAATCGCTCAGGTGGCAGCGGAAGCGGCAGCTTTGAACAGTCTGACTGCCGTAACGGATCGCGTTGCCTTGGCACAGGATCAGGGTGACGCAACCAAATGGCGGGATGCTCAGGGCGCCGGCTTGGTCGCAGAGATGCTGCCACTTGATCAGATTGACGTCGATTTCATTCGCCGTGACCGCATGGTCGAGGACGAAGAAGCGATGGCCGAACTACTGGAATCCCTGCGTGTACACGGTTTGCGTACACCGATCGAGGTAACACGCGACGGTGATGGCTTTGGATTGATCTCGGGCTTTAGGCGACTGAAAGCATTTCTGCATCTCGCGGAAACGGATTCGCGCTTTGGTAAAATCCCTGCTTTTGTCCGAGACGCAGGTTCGGGGCAGGGCGCTTATGTATCTATGGTCGAGGAAAACGAGCTAAGAGCCAATCTCAGCCCGTATGAGCGAGGCCGGATCGCGGTTCTGGCTGCAGGGCAGGGGGTTTTTCCATCCCCCGAAGCAGCGGTTGATGTGCTATTTGCAGCAGCTTCAAAGGCCAAAAGATCAAAGGTTCGTAGTTTTGCCATGGTCCATGAATCGTTGGGTGACCTCTTGCAGCACCCCGTTGCATTGTCCGAAAAGTCCGGGCTGAAATTGGCCGCTGCTCTTCGAGACGGAGCTCAGCCCAAGTTGCGCCAAGCATTAGCAGGGGTAGGAGAGCTGGACCCCAAATCGGAGTGGTCGATCTTGGAAGCCGCCCTGAAAGAAACGCCCGCACCTGAGAAAGACAAGGCGAGGGGAGGACGCCCTCAACAGGTACAGCGTTTGGCGCCTCTCGCTCTTGCGGAAGGAGGGGAAATATTGGCTGAAGTATCTGCAGGAGAATTGCGTGTGCGTGTACGGGGCCAAAATTTTTCGGAAAAGGTTGCTCAGGATGTTGTAGAGCAACTCGCTGTATACTTGGGTGAGCGCCGAACCATGACCTGACCTACAATAGACATACAGGTCACAAATTGAGACGTAGCCTTTTCAAAGACTGAAGCCGAACCCAGGTAGTAGTTTGTCGGCTTCAAGATGAGTGGACTGCGAGTCGTGATGTAGCGCGCAAAAAGGAGTACTTTTGCGCGCTATGTGAATTAGGTGAAATGATTACACTGGCCGCTATTCACTGTCTGCGTTCTTGAGCATCAATGGCAAAAGTTGGCAACAGATCCGTTCAGGTATCGCTTACACAAATCCCTCTGGCCAGGTCACAACCGACGAAATCCAATTCCCGATTGCGAAGGGCTAACGCACTCCACTAAAACTTATAGTTTTGCTGAGAATACGATTGGTCGTTTAGCGTAATCCTCGGAAGCTGGTACCTGTCCTGAAACAAAATCAACATCCAAGTGTCCACCAATTCACTTGGATGACTTTTGAGGGTCAATAGCGAATGCATTTTGTACGGCGGCTCAGCATCATCGATTCCCACACCGCAGGCGAACCGACGCGCATGGTCATCTCAGGGTTCGAGCGTATACCGGGTTCCACAATGGCGGAACGGAAGAAAGCGCTTGAGACTGATTTTGATTGGCTGCGCCGTGCGGCGATGCACGAACCGCGCGGACATCGCGATATGTTTGGTTGCGTGTTGATGGAACCGATCGATCCAACGGCGCATATTGGTGCTGTCTATATGGATGGCGGGCGCTTTTATAACATGTGCGGTCACGCTTCGCTGGGAATATGCGCCATGATGGTCGAGACCGGTCGCGTGCCGACAAAAGGCAACATGACCAAGGTCAGGATTGATACACCCGCGGGCATAGTCGAGGGTAGTGTTCAAACCAATGATGACGGTCGGGTCGTGGATGTGTCGCTGATTGATGTGCCTTCCTTCGCGTTCGCCCTGGACCAATATGTCGACGTCCCCGATTTTGGAAAGATCCGCTGCGACATCGGGTACGGAGGAAACTTTTTCGTCATCGCAGAGGCTGTTGATCTGGGGTTCGACTCGATTGACCCAGAACATACGACCGATCTTATCAAGGCAGGTGTCGCGCTCCGTGCAGCTGCAAACCAACAGATCTCTGTTCAGCACCCGGAACTGGCGCACATAGACGAAATCGACATTGCCATGATCACTGCGCCGCCTGCGGACAGCAATGCGGATGCCCGCAACATTGTGATCCAAGGTGACGCACAAGCCGATCGTTCACCTTGCGGTACAGGCACCTGTGCGCGCATGTCCGTGCTGCACGCAAAAGGGAAGCTGGCCGAAGGCCAATTGTTCCGCCATCAAAGTTCAATCCGCACTGTGTTTGACGCCGTTATCAAAGACACCGTAATGATCGGAAGCTTCTCTGGAATTATTCCGCAAATTAGCTGCCGCCCCTACCTGACCGGATTTTCCGAACTCGTCTTTGACCCCGAAGATCCTTTGATCGACGGTTTTGCGTTGAACTGATCAGGGTTCATCTCACCTCCCCGTGGCTTTCTCCTTTGCCACTTCTAGCCGCCTTCGCACCAAGCGAGGGCGGTCTTTTGTTAAGCGGCAACTTTCGAGGGATCTGTTGCAAATTTTTGACCGTTGACGCGCGCGTCACCATAGGGTGAATGACTATCGGTATTTTCAAGTCGAAAGTCGGACTATGATCTCTTTCATAGGTGCGCATTATCCGAAGGACGTTATCCTATTCGCTGTGTTCCTCTATTTTCGCTATGGTGTCTCCTACCGCGATCTCGAAGAGATCATGGCAGCGCGAGGCGTATCGGTCGATCACACGACGTTGATCCGATGGGGCATGCGGTATTTCGGTGCGATGGCAGAAACAGCACGCCACCAAAAAAGCCCATGTGGCCGCTCCTGGAGAATGGATGAGATTTGCATCCGAATGAAAGGGGCGTGGGTGTATCTCTATCGAGCCGTAGATAAGAATGGCAGAACACTTGATTTCATGCTTTCCCAGCGCAGAAACAAACCGGCTGCCACGAAGTTTTTTTGCTCGAATGTTGGAAACCAATGGGTCGCCGAGGAAGATTGTGATCGACAACAGCGGGGCTGATACTGCGGGCCTGAAAGCCGTTAACAAAATGCTGAAGAGCTTTGGCTGCCCGATCCCAATCGAGATGCTGAGGCGTAAATACTTGAACAGGACCACCGCTTCATCAAGAGGCGCGCGGCCAATGCTGGGGTTCAAAGCTGTCGCTTCAGCGGCGGCAACGCTCGACGGGCTCGAAGTCGCGCACATGATCTGCAAGGACCAATTCACAACAGGACGCTGTCCGTTTCGTCAATTCTTAGAGTTGGCAATCTGAACCTGAAGCGATCGCAAATCTATTTGACCGGCCTAAAACTTTGCAACAGAACCATGCGTAGGTTATTATGATTGGCAAATGATACATAAAATTCTGTTTTTCAACGGTTTTCCGACGAGGCCCCATAGATAGTCCAGAGTTTTCGCCAGTCGTTCCGGCAGCAAGAAAAAATCAGGAAGGATTTCTATCAATTTCTCGCCGACTTCAGGAAAGATCACCAGCACGGAGGCAAAAAACAGCGAAATCCAACCGGCAACTTTTAACATGAACCTCCCAAAAGAAGTATTTTCCGGGAATTTATGCTCCAGAAAAACAGGGACACTCTCCGCAGCCACGCGTTCACCCCTTTGTATCTGTTGCGTCAGTTTTTTCAGGTCAGTCTTTGAGAGCGCTTCCGGCATAGCTACCATGCTATAGAGAAATTACGGGCAGTTGTGAGTTCAAATTCAGCTTCGTCAGATTGCAATCAACTTTAGTAATCATTCATTAGAAAACAAACTGCGAAGTCATTTCTTCTTTATTGCATGCCTTTTCGTACGAGCCCTGCGCAATTATTCAACTTCATCAGTTGAACGACGGCTTTGCCTAGATAAAGGGTGCCGCTCCTCCTCTTTGCCTTTGGATACTCTGTTGGACAGGATTGGACAGATGCCAAGTTGGGAAAGCATTTAGTCGTTTCGAAAAATCTATTCGCGGTTTCATGTTCTCAATCCCCTCTGCCTGTCCTGTATGGCTAGATTATCCAGGCTCAGTGTGAGCAGTTTTCTCCAATAAGCTAAATTATGTTAAATTGCCTGAGCCACCAGCCATACAGCGTTCAAATTCAGTCTGGTAACATGCGGCGCCTGTATTGCGTAACCGAGGTCTTGGACTAACGACCAAGAAGTAGCATGGTGCTGGCACACGCGTTGCTGGTTTACGGGAGCCTTAGCAACGAAGTACTTCAGGTGAATTCGAATGCTGAGGAATTCACCTGAATCAAGATAGGGACGCAAATCAACTTGGCTCGAGCCGCCAGTTCATAACCCGCCCGGCATGATGGCTTGTTCAATGGCGTCGATTTCCTGGCGGTCCAATTCGGACTTAGCCTCCCATATGACACGCACGTAGTCTTCCTTTAGACTGGCAACAATCCTATCTGCGTCAGAAATCGCCAGGCTTATTACAACCGCTTGCAGTGCCAAGTTAAGTACCGGATCATACATCACTGCATTCCTTCCGACACTCATTTCAGTCGAAACATCGTATACGATATCCCACACGTCTTCCTCGTCGATACAACGTATGAAATGAAAAGGTGCGTTTGGTGCACGCCAAAACTGTAGGACATAGGTTCGAAATTCATCGAAATCAGGATGCTGCTGAATCAAACGCCGCTCTCGGGCGCAGAGCAAGTAGTACTCCAGGAATGCACCGGGACGGTTAGCTTCGTTTGAAAGTCGGATTCCCACAGCAACGAGGTTTCGGAACAACAGGTCGAACTGAAACGGGCCAGCACACATTTCCCGCACGTAGTGTTCACGCGCTTGGGCAAGCGCAATTGAAATTGTTTTGGGGCTCAGGGTGGTGATTGTATTCGTCATAAAGCACTCTTTCTATCAGGTTACGGCAAACCGCCGTTCCCGGAATGTGGAGGCGTTTGAAAAAGAACGAAGCGACGTTCGGTTTTATACTCCTGTGGTCGGCAGCCATTGTGGGCTTTATGAACACTCTATGCATGGTCCAGCGAGCAGCCTGACGATCCCCGCCCTGTAAGGGAATTACTCAGAGCCCAATCGCTTTGGCACGCAAATAGTCTGTTAGCCACACGACGTTATCTGCACGATAAAACGGGTGTCCCTCTCGATGCATGCTGCCAGTATCGATCCTAAGGACGACTGGTTTGCCGGGCTCTGTTGCAAAGATTTAGCTGTTGACGCGTTGGGGTTTCGCGCGTGGATGGCTTTCGGTCCCAACTAGTCGAAAGCCAGTTCATGATCTCCTTCAAAGGCGCACAATATCCCAAGGATGTGATCCTCTTTGCTGTGTTCTTCTACCTTCGATACGGTGTTTCATACCGGGATCTGGAAGAAATCATGTCCGAGCGAGGCGTTGCGGTAGATCACACGACGCTGAACCGTTGGGTGACAAAATACGCTGGTGCAATTGCCGATGTTGCGCGCAGGCGAAAGGGACCGTGCGACCGTTCCTGGAGAATGGACGAGACTTACATCAAGGTGAAAGGCAACTGGGTCTATCTCCATCGAGCCGTCGACAAGCACGGCAAGACGCTTGATTTCATGCTTTCCCCGCAGCGAAACAAACCGGCTGCGACAAAGTTCTTCGCCAGGATGCTGGAGGTCAACGGGCTTCCGAGGAAGATAGTTATCGACAAAAGCGGAGCTAACACGGCTGGCATCAAAGCCATAAACAAAATGCTGAAAGGCTTTGGTTGCCCGATCCCAATCGAGATGGTCAGGCGGAAGTATCTGAACAACATCGTGGAGCAGGACCATCGCTTCATCAAGAGACGAACTCGGCCGATGTTGGGGTTCAAGGCCTTCGCTTCAGCGGCGGCTACACTGGACGGGATCGAAGTGACGCACATGATCCGCAAAGGTCAGCTTACGCCCGGAATCTGTCCGTTTCGTCAATTTGCGGAATTGGCAGCATAAGCAGAGGGTTCGGTACCAACCCTTCGTTCAGTAAGAAACTTTGCAACAGATCCCTTGGAAATTGCGCTTGCTCAAAAAAAGCATGATCGCGGATGGGGACGACGGCGAATGAGGTACCCTGCATCTGAAAAGCTGGAGATCATTCGTCTGATCGAAAACTATTCGGTGCGAACAATCGTCAGATCACGCATGTTCGTCAATTGGACCTCATAGTTTGCGACACATCCCAGCTCGCTAACGTTACCTAGGCGATGGGCAATACCCAATAGACTCTCCAAGTCGTTCCGGCATACGCCCCGGGTGCGCCCAATGCGTCCGTGCACAGAAAGCTCTAGTCTGAATAGATGCCTTTGAAGAGCAGGGCACGCTCGGATTTTGTCGGTAAGAGCTCGGGATTGGTTTCGAATGGCAGCATGATGTACTGCGTTAGAAAGCCGTAGTTCGCCTCCAGTGCGGATTGGAATACCGCGCCCAATTTGTCTGTTCGATAGGTTGAAATCACAAGATGAGGTTCAGCGCCGAGCAGTGCGTGGTAGAGAGTAGAGTTCTGCCCTTCTTCGTTGGTTTTGATGACGGCTTGGGCATCAAGCCAGAGGCGGGGCTCCATACGACGGCTGGGGATCATACCGATGCCGTCGAAATAGGTTTCGTCTTTCGCAAGCTGCGCTTCTGCCTGTCGAACAAGCGCTATTTGAGCACTGTTATCATGGTTCAGATACTGCACATTCCGAACGGTGCTCAGTACGGCGATCACTATCAGGAGGCCAACCGTAATCAAGGACCATCTTTCCGACTGTCGAAGAAGATCGGTCGCCGCCACGGCACCGTAGATCGCCAGGAAAGGCAAGGCCATGGTGAACACGTATGGCCACGTCTGATCGTGAAAGAAAACAAGTGCAGTGAGCAAAACGCTGTAGATAAGGAAAATACGTGTGGCACTGTCGCGTTTGAGGAAACGTTTGGCAGACAGAAAAAGCCCAAAAACAACTAAACCATATTGCAACGTGTTACGCAAAATCGTCTGCCACACATATGCCTCAAGCCCTTTATAGTAGCTACCGCCATTGAGTGCGAGTTCGGCGGGTCCCAGGAAGAGTACCTCCAGAACCTGCGGCATCGCTGAGCCGCCGAGCAGGGCGCCGTAGACCGCTATGGCGAAAGCCCAGCCCAGAATAAGCTGGCCTGCGCGTTTGACTGCACGGGCGAAGGACATCATGCAGATTGCATCAACCACCAGTGCCGCGCCCAGGGCGAAGTTGAAATAGACCGATTTCTGCGTTGTTACGAACGCAAGCCCGCTGAGCAGACCCGCAATGAGAAGGATTTTGGCGCGGTCAGTTTCGTATCGGACGATAACCAGCACGGCCATCGCCGCAAACAACGTGGCAAGTGGTTCGGATCGGAGACGAAACCCTCGCTCGATGAAATTGCTGAAGCTCAGCAAGAGCGCTATGGCTAGCAAAGCCGTGATACGTTCATGACCCAAAGCGCGGGCGCATTTGTAGATGCACCAGGTCAGCGCCAATGCTAGACCTGCCGTGGTCAGTCGGCCCGTCATCAGCATAGACGTGGCATCCCAGCCGATTAGGTGAGAAAGCTCATAAAAAACGGCGTAGCCGACCGCTTTTTTGGGCCAGATATACTCAAACGTGCCGTCAAACAGGTAGACCGGTTGGGTAAAGTGCCAAAACTCGTCCATCACAAAACGGGTGTTGACCGCCAGCACGAGCATGATGGCGATTTTCGCAAGTACGAAAACCCAGATCACCAACGACAGCTTTTGTTCCTGGCTAACAGCGGAAGGCTTGGTATAAGCGAGCGCAGTCATACCTTGTGCCCTATCTCACGACTTTGAAGGCGTGGTTCTGTGACCAAGGTTTGATCGATTGTTCCGCCGCGATAGCGTCTGGTCCAAAAACCGAAGTGATCAGTTCGCGCTGCTCGTCCATGGTCATGTAGGCCACGTTCTTGTCGCCACCAATGTGAACATCTGCAATGTAACAGGCCGCATGAATTGGCGTTTTTCGTCTCAGCCAGTCCTTGAACACGAGAATACCGCCCGGCATCAACAGCTTTTTTGCGGCCTCCAGGATGTCCGTGCGGATTGGACCCGGAACGTGGTGCATAACATCGTTGATTACAACCAGGTCGAACTGCCCGGCGCATTCTTCGGCAAGGTCCTGAGCGTCGATCTGACGAAATTCTGCACGGTCTCCGTCAAACATACGTCCTAAATGCGGGATAATATCGATGCCCAGATAGGAAGCATGAGGGAAATCCCGGCATAAACGCTCTGCCAAGGCTCCCTCGCCGCACCCGATTTCACAGATAGCTGTTGGATCTGCCCAACCCTGAATACAGTCCGTCAGGTTCTCCAAGTCAATGAAAACACGGCGGTATAGCTCCGAGACTTGCCTCTCATAGGGGCCAAAAGCACGCCGTACACTTGCTCCAATCGAACCCATTTCATGTTCCTCGTTTCAGTCCCAATTTCAGTCGGGGCACCAGTCTGTTCAAAAGCTGGGTGGTCATGAAAAAATCGCGCCATTCGAACGGTCCAAGTAAGAAAAACGAACGAAGGGCGGAACCAACACCACGCAGGCTGCGATGATGCAAGCCTGCCAAACAAACGTTGAGCGCGTTGGCCGCTTCTGCGCGCTTGCGAGCACGTGTCGCCAACCGTTCCGGGAGATGCGCCAGATGACGGTCGAGCGGTATCTCCAATTGGCGTTTGAAGGATTGCAAGTCTCGCGACCCAGTCATGGTCAGGGATTCTGGATGAATCCGAAACGCCGAAGCATGTTCGGGGTCCCAAGCCAGACCGTTCTGCGCGAGGCTCAGCCATAGATCCCAATCTGCCGTGTACCAAAGCTCCTCATCAAGGCCGCCCTTGCCCAGAGCAGCATCGCGCCGGAACATGACCGCAGGCAGCGCCAAGGTGTTTTGCACAATGAGGTGCGAAAGCGCTTCTTCGGAAGTTAGGATACACCTTGCGTCCCCAAAAGGCGGGCACATCTTCCCCACAATTTTCCCCTGGGTGTCGATGAGATCGGCACCATGCACCCAGATGTCGACGTCTTGAAAACAAGTACTTATCTCTTTCAGAAGTGCTGCACGCTTCGGCAACCAAATATCGTCCTGGTGCAGCATTGTGACGAGCGGCGCGCGTGCCTCATGCAGGCCGATATTTGTGTTCTCTGTCCACGAACTGCCACCGGGATTGTCGATGATTCGGATTGGAAGGCGGTTCTGCGCCTCCCGAAGAATCTCGCGGCTGCCATCGGTTGAACCTTGGTCCACGGCGACAATCTCAAGCCCGTCGCATTGTCCAGCAATGGATGACAGCGCGGTATCCAGCGTCGCTCTACCGTTAAAGATAGGCATGATCACTGATAGCCACGGCCGCGTCACGGAGCGCTCCGCTTTTGCATTTGGAGACCGGAGAGCAAGAGCGGCACAACCAAGAAAAAACCCAAGGTCGAGACCACCCGCAAGGCCAAAGCGGCTTCGACCGCTTGATCGAACGGCACGCCTTCGCGTACGAGCACGCCCGCCCAGGTCACTTCCACTACCCCCAATCCACCTGGAAAGACGGGCAGCGACATAAGAAACAACACCAAGGGATAGGCAATCAGAAGCGGCAGGACGTCCACGCCCGCGATGACGCCGAGCAGCAAGACATTCAGCGCGGCAAGGACGGCATATCCAAGAAGGCTCAGCGCGGTGACTGATATCAAGATGCGGTCCGGCAGCTGCGCTGTTCTTTCGAAGCCTGTCCGCAAGCGGGCGGCGGCTTGAGACAAAAATGACGTCCCCTGATCCGCGATACTCGCCAGCAGCTTCGACGCCAACTGAATGCCAACTCTAACGAAGACAACCATGGAGGCCAATATGAGCATCGCGGCTATGGCATCAATCACCCAGCCAGCCGTTGGCACCAGAAACAAAAAGCTCAAAACTGCCGCGCTAACGAGGACGAGAAGCTGAAATGTTTGCTCCAATGCTGATGTGCCCAAAGACCGCAAGACCGGGATATCAAATCGCGATGCAAACCAGGCGCGAATGACCGGGGTGCAAAGTTGGATCGGCAGGATTTGCCCAGCAATGGCGGCCGATGTTGTCGCCGCCGTCGCATGCTGCAGAGAAATGGTTTCGCCCTGTTGGGAAACGGCCTTAAGCAACACTCTCCAGCGCACCGCCGCCAAGATGACGATTGTGGCTTGGACAAAGGCGATGACACCATAGGCCCAAATGGGAATGCGGGCGCACAAAGTTACAAAATTAGCGAAAGACGCGCCGCTACCCAAAAAAAGGGCGATCATCCCAAGAATCGCGCCAACCGTGATGGACAACGCCATCCAGATCCGGCGCCGCTTCGTGTCAGCCCGTTCTACAATGTTTGCCCCCTTCATCATGTGACCCGCCTGCTTTGATCAAACACTGATAGCAAATAGATGTCGGGAGCGGTTGCCAGATACTACCGATAGCAGGAAACCGGCAAAGAACACCTGTGCGCCGACCACGCACATCGTTCCGGCTGCGATCATCGACCGCATCGCACTGAGGCCCGTATAGTCCGACGCGATCCACCCGAACGTGATGGTGCTGATCCAGGTCAAGCCGCCCACGATCAGAACCAAGCCCGCCAAGAGCCAGTATTCCAGACGCGACGCGTTGAGAAAAACCAGAGCGCGTTTGCTGGGGCGCCGAATAAGCTCTTTGTAATTGTAAAGCTTTGCAAAAAGACCCATCACTATCGTCTGCACTGAGATGATCATTGCAGCACTGGCCATGACGGCCCAGTGGCTGCCAAAGAAAAACCCGCCGATCTTCACTAGTTCTTCACCGCCTGCAACAAGCAGAGCGGTCATTATGACAAGCCCAAGCAGGCCGAGTACGATGCCCGGTCCCATGAAAAGCCAGCTCGGGCTCAGCAACAACATGTAGATGAGGTGCCGCATCCCATCGCGCCAAGGATTCAGATGCGGTGGACGGCCACGTTCATCAGGAGACAGGGTGACCGGCACTTCTGCAATCTTGTAATCCAGCAGGACCGATTTCAGAAGCATTTCGGAGGCAAACTCCATTCCTGATGAGGACAGGTTGAGACGCTCTAACGCGGGCGCGGTCAAAGCACGTAAGCCACAATGGGCATCGCCAATATCGGTTTTGAAAAGAACACGTAGAACACCAGAAAGCGCCGGATTGCCGATGTACCGGTTCTTCCAGGGCATTGCGCCGGGCTTTATACCACCGCGAAATCGGTTGCCCATGCACAGATCAGCACCTTTCAACAATTCCTCAATCATCGGAACCGCTTCGACGAAATCATAAGAGCAATCACTATCGCCCATCACCAGGTATTGCGATTTCGCCGCGCCAAACCCGGCGATCAAGGCCGCACCGTAGCCGCGTTCTGTCACATGCACGACCCGCGCACCGGCACGATTGGCGATGTCTTGACTGCCATCATCGCTGCCATTGTCAGCAACGATCACCTCTCCGGAAAGACCAAATTTTTCTTTGATCCCAGCCAGAGCTTCTTGCGCGCGCAGAATGCACTTCTCCAGTGTTGCGGCCTCGTTGAGACACGGTAAGACAAAGGCAACTGAAATGGTTTCGGTCTTCATGAGCCCCTCGTTTGCCACTAAGCTAAGTTTCGAAACAGTTAGTTTCCGATACAGCAGGTTTTTGTGTCGAGATTGGGGCGTGCATCGTACTGTTTTAAGAATTGAACGCTGAGGGTTTGTGATTGCTTCAGAGACCCTTTGGCATTGTCAGGTTATTTTTGATGGCGCGCGAGACAGGAGCATTGCATCGATTTCGAAGCATCGTCACCGAGCCTTCAGTCGCGACGGATTGAAGGCGTATCGCGTGGCTTGAAGTCGGTGAGGTCGTCGTGAAGAACAAATCCACTTGCACGCGTTCAAGTGGGAACCCAATCGGCCTGGACCTGACGTCCGAAGAGAGTCGCCTACTATTCTCAAAGGTTCTTAATGCCGGGTCGGATACTTTTTCGTTCTTGATTGGTTGCCAATTGATGCCAGAGAGACAATTCGATTTAAGACGCATCCGGTTTCAATCAACAGTAACTCAATCACCGCTTTGGTCAGTGAGACAGCAAAATCATCGCCTAAGTTCACGCCTAGTAGAAAGTGTACTCAAGCACCTGCATTTCCAATTCTTCCTGCCTGTCTTGCCCTCACAAAGCTAAAGAGAACCAACCCACAGATGGCCACGTAAGTCCGGGCATGGCTGACCTGAGGTAAGGCCATCTAAGACCAAGACTTGTTGTTGATCCCTTTTCCGAATTATTTCGGCGAGTTGAGGGTGTTGCGGCGGACAGCGGGTTTTGTTGAATAGGGGCACCGATCACCCCGTGCGGGTGATGCCACCCCGTTTTCAACAGGGCGCGGAATTTGCGGAAATTCCGGCGATGACAGGCGATCTGCGGGGCGGCAAAACGTTGTCCCGACAGAGGTCTCGGGCAAACATGTGAAGTCTATGTCGGCTGCTTAGCAGCCGTTGGCGCAGCGCGCGGCGAAAGTGTTGGAAAAGCCCATTCTGCAAAATGCTGCGTGAGGTACGATTATCAGCTTTGCGCAGAAAGCGGACTTTGCAAAGTGCAGCGCACTGCTCAAAGTGGGCAATCCTTCCAATAGCAGCGTATGCGGTTTTGAGCTGGAAGCAGACTTCACGGTTGCGCTCTGACAATTTGTGTCCTGGTGAAGCTTTTCCTGTATCGTTTGATTGATCTTCTTTGATCGGTAGGATGGGTAAACCTTCAAGACTAATCCGGGGTCAAAAATGTACAGATATGTGCTGACAACGTTGGCTTTGTGTTGTGCAAGCTTACTTCATGCCGCTGGTATGGAACGGTGGGGCGAATCCGGGGACTGGACAATCCTGATTGATCCCGAAAAGGGCAACGGCTGTCTTGCTTGGAAATCCTTTGAAAATGAAATGACCGTTGAAATCGGCGCAGCACCCAATCAGGCCGGCGGCTTTTTTGCCGCTTTTAATCCGGCCTGGGTTCAAATCGAGGACGGGGCGACCGGGACCGTACAGTTCGATTTTGGTGATGCGAGATTCGAAGGCGAAGCGGTGGGTATCTTCAAGAATGGAGTTCCTGGTGGCTACGCCTTTTTCGACAACCCTGCGTTTGTAACCGAGTTTGGAAAACGCCAAAGCGTCACGATTATTGGCGAAAGTGGCGCCGAGGTTGAACTCGACCTCAGTGGATCTGCAAAAGCCATTGAGGCCGTTCTGGCGTGTCAGGCCGAACAGCCGGAACCACTGAAGAACTAAGTAGCGTCCAATTATTGCAATTGATTGATGTCTGGCACACAAGGTTGCCTGTCGGCAGGCATTGCATCAGCGCCTTCTGGAGCCTTGTTTCTGGACCCGCCCACATCCAGCTTGAACTTTGGCGACGAAAGCTGGCCAGTCACATCAAAGGGCCAGGCGCTTCGGGATAGGGGTTTGCCAACGCGCCGCGGCTCAGCTCTAATTGCAATGCTGTCGTTCAGCCAGTCCACTTGCCCCCTTGCAACCAATTGAACCGATCCTGTTTCAATGACGATGGAGTTTGAACTGACTTGGCCGACCTGGATATCAACCGGGGCAACAACGCAAGTTATGTCGGTGTAACCCTGCCGAAACTCTTCTGAAAACAGCCAGGGGAAAATACCCAGCCCCGCCAGTTCCAATAGGCTGGTGCTGATATAGCCCTGCGACATCGACAAAGACGCGTTGCCGCGCATGGAGTTGATGAAGGCCTTACCCGAGGTGATGCTGCCTGAAACGTTGAACTCTCCGCTCAAACGGCCATAAGCATCAATACCAATTCCCAATTCATCAAGGATCTCACCGAATTCCCATCCCGAGGTCGATCCCGACAAGGAAAGCCAATCGGGTGAGTCAATCAGATCCATGACCGCCCGAAGGCTAAAGTTTCCGCCGCCATAGGCCATTTGAAGAGGACCAAAATCCACGGTTCCGTCTTTGGCAGACAACTGGCTTGAAACAGATGTTACGCCTTGCTGGCCTACAATCTCTTTGAAGTCTATCTGTACCTCGACGTCAGTTTCTCGCAGAACACGTTGCAGATCCAGAAGATCGGCAGGTTTCCCTTTCTCCTTTGGCAACACCAGGGGCTGAACGTCTGTTTCCTTCGGCAAAACCAAAGGCTGAACTTCGGCTTCAGGTTCTTTTGATGCCTCGCCTACCAGGCCTTTCAGTTGGTCCAGCACGGCGGTCAGGTTCTTAAGGTCGTTGAGATCGAGCGTCTCGCTCGTAATGTTGCCACGGACGACGGATGCACCTTCGGGAAACCGCGCATCCAAAGCCGCCAGAAGATCAGAAGACCCGGCTTTGAACTGGATTGCGGCATCAAAGTCTTCGCCCTGCCTGGAGGTTTCAGCATCGATAGCTAACGCTCCGATTTCGACAGGTTGCAAGTTGAGCGCGGTCAGAAACTGGGCACCGTCGTCGACATCCAGTTCCACGTCGAAATCGAGACCGGCCAGTCCTTTTAGCTCGTTGACAGATAGTGCGAGATCAAGCGCCCAGAGATCGGTGTCGTAAGTGGTCGCGTAAAACCTGTTGAGTGAAACCGGCCCGCCCGCATTGGATATGTTGAAATCGGCTTTGATGCCGCCGAACTGGTCAACATAACCTTCATCGAGGTTGGGCAAAATCAACTTGGCGGGTCCGTCGAGCACACCATCGAAAGTTACGTCCCGGAGTTGGAGAAGATCGAGGATTTCACCTTCGGCTTTCAGGACAGGCTCTTCAATTGGACCGGCTTGCAGCGCGATGCCAAGCATGGCGAGCCGGCCGTCCGGCATGCGGCGAATGCTTTCGATAGAGGATGGACCGATTACGTCCAGACCTTGGTCGAACGCATTGGTTTGGAACAGCAACTTCTCGAATTCGAAGGAAGCCAGGGATCCGACCATATGCATGTCAAAGCCCGTGAACTTCAATTCCTGGATACTTTTAGCTGCTGGTGGCGGCTGTCCTTCCGGATGTAGTCGCGCGTTGAAAAGCAGATCGACGCCCTGAGCGGTGTGGATGTCATCTATTGAACCTTCAGCTTCGAGTTTCTGTCCATCTTCCAGGCTTACGGTGGTTGTAAACGCTTCGATCTTCAGAGCGTCCTGAGACACGAGCTCAGCCTGCAACTGGCCATTGCCTTCCAGAACGCGTTCCAGCCCGATGACGTCTAGAAAATCACCGAATTCACCTGTGTCCATTTCCAAGACAGCCCGATAGCCACCCCCTTCGTCTTCCGAGAACGCCTCGCCATCGTAGCTTACGGTCATTTCCCCAAAGCTGGCGCGCGTCGTAAATGGCGCGTCGCGAGGGTAGTCGCCTTCGATTTCGAAACCCTGACCGTTGACGGAGCCGGATCCAGAGACCTTTGTTCTTTGTCCACTATCTACTTGTTCGAGCGTGAGTGACTGAAGGTCAAACACAAACGAGAAGCCCGAGACCTTGTCGTCGATGTTTAACCCGATTGACGTGAAGCTGACATTCTTGTCGCTCAGAAAGTTCAGGATTCCGCTGCCTTCTGTGTCGCTCTCCTTGGTACTATCAGCGCTAGCGACGTCTTTTTGGTCATCCGCTGATACAGGTTCTTCGGACACGGGCTTGGGCGTTGGCCTGTCTTTTCGCCAGCTTGTTGTGCCGTCTGCGGCTGTAAGAATATTTGCTTGGAGACCTTCCACGACGAGATTGTCAAAATGCAGACGCCCATTGGTCAAAGCGACAATATCCAACTCCAATTCCAACAGGTTCAGTTCTACAAGTGGTGACTCCGGCATTGTCTGGCTCGGGATGACCACCCCACCGACGTAAATGTGACTGACGCGGCCGAGCGCGACGCTTACATCATCGTTGACCAACAGGGGCCGACCAATTTGTTCCGAAAGAACTTGTTCAATAAGGCCGCGCCGCATGTCCGAGAACATCGGAGCAGCAAGCAACAACCAAACAAAGGCGACAGTTGTGACAGCGAGAATTGCGACAAGCCCAATTATTCTAATTAGCCAAACCTTCATGCGCTCCCCTATCGCCGCTTTCGCCCTTCAGTCTCTGACAAGCAGATATTCGGCCCACCTAACTGAACGCCCCTTCTGAACCATTTTCAGGTCGGTTGGGCCGTTTCACTATTCGTCTTAGATAGCCCCGCCAGTCGCTTTTGTTCTTCCCATAAGTACACTTGCCCTATTGGTTGTAGCCTCTTTGGAAGTCTGGATTGGTCCAAAAGTCTGAACGTCATCGACCTATTGGACGCGCGTTGCTGAAAAGATAGTAAGCGCAAAATGTACAAGAAGGGCTTTTTTCATCGCCAGGTCCGGTGTCCGGGTTTTCAACTTGGGCCGGGGTTCACAGAAAGATCGCCCCGGCCAGCGTCAGGACAAGCGAGGTAATTCTTGCCGTGAAACATCGTACTTTCATCTAGTTGAGAAGATCACCGACGACGCCGACGGCATCAACAACGGTAGACAGGTCATTCGTAACTTCGAGGACTTCGCCATCGACCTGAATGTAGCGGTTTCCTTTGCCCGGCTCCTTCAGCTTCCATTTGGAAAGATCCCCAATATCCTCGAACTCCAGATTAGATGGGAGCTTGGCACCGCGCGTGTAGCGTTTGATCTGACCAGGTGGGATAGTCTTTGGGCCTTTTCCGGGTTTGTCTTCAATCTGAATACTGACATCACCGTCCTTGCCCCCCTTGTTCGGCTTTTTACCCTTGTTGTCTTTGGCATGGGCATCGCTGCCTCCAAGGGTGAAAAACACAACTGATAAGGCTGCGAGAATTCCGTATACGATCTTCATAGACTTTTCCTTTGCTTCCTAACTTCATTCAACCGGAGTTGAAAATTCCGGCACGCGCTTCAGGGCTTCGATCATGTCCGCGCTCGTCATCAGTTCGATGAACGTGTAGTATTTCAGAACCCCTTGGCTCAGACGCGAAGAATACATGGCCTGCACTATCCAAAGAGCGAGCCAGTGCTGCGCAGCCGATTTCAGCTACGCAGCAGACAGGTCACAATGCGCCTTCGTCGCCCAGGAACTCGATTCCAGCCGTTGCGCCATCA